>JANLQZ010000343.1:0-3681 GCA_031368125.1 Betaproteobacteria bacterium | reverse complement strand
CTGATCGGCCGTTGCCCAGGCGAAGGTGTAGCTCGAAGCACCCATGGCGGCGACGAAGATTTGGGCGCGCGAACCGTCGGCCAGCGCCAGGGTCGGACCGGCGTAGTCGATGAACAGTTTCTCGCCGGCGCGCCGGTGCTGACGCATCGAGCGTTTGAGCGTCTTGGCGAACCCCTTGTAATGCTCGCAGAACTGGGTGTAGGCCCAGGTGCGCCGACCCTCATTCTCGCTGCGGTACTCCTGCCACAGCAGCATCAGCGTTACGCCTTTGCGCCGCAGTTCGATATGCACGCGTGCGAAGTCGGCCTGCACCACGCGGGTCTCGGCGACAGTGCGCCCGAGCAGCCGGCGTTCGAGTGCGGCCTCGTCCAGGTCAGTCGTTGCTTGCCAGTCCTGTGCGGCGGCACCGGCCAGGCTGAGGTACTTGGTGACGACGCCCTTGGAGATCGACAGGTCGCGCGCGATGCTCTCATGCGAGAGCCCGCCCTGGTACTTGAGTCTGAGAATATCCTTGATCATGCGTATGTCCATTCGTGTCTGAGGCATAGGTTGTGCAGCCCAAAGGCCGCAAGGCTACGCCCCAGCGGTGGTTTATACGCAACACCAACACCAATCCCTTGACAGGTCGGACGCCGCATTTATGCGGCTATAAACACTCCGTCGGTCACGCTACCGAAATGATCGGTCACGTTCCCGAATTCGGCGGTCACGCTGCCGAAACGGTCGGTCACGCTCTTCCGAAATACGCACGTGACCGGTCGATTTCAATGACGGTTCTCGCCGATACCTGATCTTCAAGCGCCTTGGCGTCAACTACCGCAAAAGACAGGGAGGCGACTTTGGCAAGTCGGTTGCGGACGGGTACCATCGGACGGGAATAGGCAGTCATCGCGTTATCCAATGGCGGTCATCCGCCAGCGGTTGATTGCTTCCTCCTCGTGGAGGTATTGCGACACTGGGCGAAAGCAGCGCTGTTGACCCTGCCACGGGTCGAGTGCGAGGCCATGGCCTGGCGCAACGTGGCAGTGCCTTTCAATCGTTTTTCCGAAGGACCGCATGCTTCTGACAAGAAGGCTTCTGGCGCTGCTGCTCGCCGCGCTTGTGCTCCCCGCCACGGCATCCGCTCAAAAAATCCTCAGGTATTCCGACCATGAACCGCTGGGCGGGATGCGAACACTATTCATCAAGGACGTGTTTTTCGCCGCCATTGAAAGGGAATCGAAAGGTCGTCTGAAGATCGAGGACCGTTGGGACAGCGTGGTTTCCACCGGGTATGACGCCTTGCGCGTGGTGGGGGATGGGCGGGTTACGGACATGGCCATGGTTGTGCCCGAATATTCGGCCAAGGAACTGCCTTTGCACCAGATTTTCAAGAGCTTCCCGACCGGGCCCACCGGGGACAGGCAGGTTGCCTTCTTCCGCCGCGCATATGCCGAGATTCCGGCTTTTCCGGCGGAACTCCAAAAGAACAATGTCGTAGAGATATTCCTCGGCACCGGTTATCCCGTCGCCTTCTTCAGCACCCAGGCCCTGGATAGTCTGAAGGATCTCAAGGGACATACCTGGCGGTCCGCCAGCTTCTGGCACCAGGACTTCCTGCGCAACGCCGGCGCCAGCCCTGTTTCCATGCCTTGGGGGGAAGGCGTCTTCAAGGCCATGCGCGACAGGACCCTGGACGGGCTGATGGTCAACGTGGACAGCGGCTACATGCTGAAAGTCCACGAAGTGGCCCCCCATGTTCTGTTGTCCAAGGATCTGTGGCTGGGGCATCTCTATGTCTTGGCGATGAACCGCAACACCTGGGACGGCTTGGCGAAAGAGGACAAGGAAGCCATTCAACGCGCCGCCGAAACGGCGTACAAGGCCCTCGGGCCGGTGATGGACAACAGCTTCGACGCCATGGTGGGGGATCTGAAGAAAGCCGGCGTGAAGGTGCGGCTTCTGGAGCACAAGGAACTGGATGCATGGAACACTGCCACGAAGTACGAGGACGTGCAGACAGCGTGGGTCAAGGAACAGGAAAGCAAAGGCGTGAAAGATGCGCTCGTTGTTGTGAAGAAAGTCGACGCGATCCTGAGCACTGCGAAGAAATAATGTTCAGTCTGTCATGCCGGACATGATCCAGCATCCATGGATTGCGCTTGCTGAAACCGCGGACCTGATCCGGGGCCGCAACGACATGGGTAAAGCGAACAGCGTCGGCGCTAGACCAGCGGCGACAACCCCTCCAGCAGGGTCGGCAGCAGTTCACTCACGGTGGGGTGGATGTGCACCCCGCGGTTGATCACGTCACAGGGCTGTTTCGCGGTCATGACCTCCAGCACCGCCTGCACCACCTCGTCGCCGTGCACGCCCAGAATGGCGGCTCCGAGTATTTGCCGGGTCTCGGCGTCGACCGCGATCTTCATGAACCCGGTCGTTTCGCCCATCTCGCGGGCACGCCCCACGCGCGACATCATCATCTTGGCCGCCAGTGCGGGGCGTCCCCGGGCGCGCACCTGCGTGTGCGTGAGCCCGACACGCCCCAGCGGTGGATCGACAAACAACGCGTAGCAGGGAATACGCTCGCTGACCTTGCGCGCCATGCCGTCGAACAGGTTGTTGGCGACAATTTCATAGTCGTTCCAGCTGGTGTGCGTGAACGCGCCGCGGCCGTTGCAGTCGCCCAGCGCATAGACGCCTTCGACGCTGGTGGCCAGACCGTCGTCGACGACGATGTAGCCTTTGGCGTCGGTCCGGATACCGGCCGCCGCGAGGCCCAGGTCGTCCGTGTTTGGTACGCGCCCGGTCGCCATCAGCACATGCGAGCCTTCGATCGACGGCTCCCCGGTGGCGCAACTGGAAGCCACCGCGATCGAATTGCCGTCGCGCTGCAGCCCGATGCAGGTGGCGTCGAAGCGAAAGTCGATACCCTCGGCGACCAGCATGTCGCGGATCGCATCCGACACGTCCGGGTCTTCCCGGCCCACCAGGCGCGGGCCGGCCTCGACCACCGTCACCCGGCTGCCGAAGCGGCGGTACATCTGCGCAAACTCCAGGCCGATGTAGCTGCCGCCGACCACGATCAGGTGCTCCGGCAACTGCTCGAGATGCATGATGCGCGCGTTGTTGAGGTACGGCACGTCGTTGGTGCCCGGCATGTCGGGCAGGGCGGCCCGTCCACCCACATTGATGAAGATACGCGGCGCCTCGAGCTCGCGCTCAGCCACGCGCACGCTGCGCGGGCCGCTGAATTGCGCATGCCCCTGCAGCACCGTGACGTTGCGGGCCCCGTCGAGCCAGGCGCGCACGCCGCTGCGCGACTGCTGCACGATCTTGTCCTTGCGCGCCTTGACGCGGGCCATGTCCACCCGCACCGGTGTATCCAGCACGACACCGAAGTCGCCCGCGTGGCGCGCCACATGGGCAACACGCGCGCTGGCTACCAGTGTCTTGGTCGGCACGCAGCCGTTGTTGACGCAGGTGCCGCCGAAATGGTGGCGCTCGACCAGCGCCGTCCTGAGGCCTTCCTTGCCGCAACGCACCGCCAATGCCGGGCCGGCCTGACCCGCGCCGATCACGATTGCATCAAATTTCTCAGACATGGTGTTCCTTTTTCAGTGTTCGCTGGCAGTGCATGGCCGGACGATTCGAATGGTGTCGGCTCGGGACCGTGGTGATGCAGCGACTGTAGAACCTGCT
>JANLQZ010000340.1:0-8384 GCA_031368125.1 Betaproteobacteria bacterium | reverse complement strand
TGGCCGATCAGATCCAGCGCGATCTGACGGACCTGATCGCGCGCGAGCTGAAGGATCCACGGGTCGGCATGGTCACGATCCAGGCGGTCGAGGTGACGCCCGACTATGCGCATGCCAAGGTCTTCTTCAGCCTGCTCAAGGGTGATCCGGTGGAAACCCAGGCCGGGCTGAACCAGGCGGCGGGTTTTCTTCGCGCCGGCTTGTTCAAGCGCCTGCACATCCATACCGTGCCGACGCTGCATTTCCAGTTCGACCGGACCACGGAGCGTGCCGCGGACATGAATGCGCTGATTGCGCAGGCCGTGGCTTCGCGTTCCAAGAACGAGGACTAGATATTCGAGGTCAGATTCCAATTTTTATTGGTGCTGGCCGACACAGCCAGCTTATGGGTAAAAAATTGGAATTCGCCGCCGAAAAGTCGCGGGTCACGAGACGACCGGTACATGGGGTCCTGTTGCTGGACAAGCCGCTCGGCTGGTCGAGCAACGACGCGCTGCAGAAGGCCAAGTGGTTGCTGCGCGCCGAGAAGGCCGGCCACACCGGCACACTCGACCCGCTGGCCACTGGCGTGTTGCCCTTGTGTTTTGGCGCGGCCACCAAGTTCAGCCAGATCCAGCTCGATGCCGACAAGACCTACGAGGCGCGAGCACGGCTCGGCGCGACCACCACCACCGGTGACGCGGAAGGCGCCATCTTGCAGGAGCGCCCGGTCAGGGTTGCGCCATCAGACCTCGACCGGGTGCGGCTGAGTTTTCTCGGCCCGATCCGCCAGACGCCGCCGATGTACAGCGCCCTGAAGAAGGACGGAAAACCGTTGTACGAATATGCACGCGCCGGGGTCGACGTGGAGCGCGAAGCCCGCACCGTGACGATCCACGCGCTGGCGCTCGAGCTCGCGTCCGATGCGGCGACGCCCGCGCTCGCCATCCAGGTCACGTGCAGCAAAGGCACCTACATCCGCACGCTGGCGCAGGACATTGGCGAGGCGCTGGGTTGCGGCGCCCACCTGACGCACCTGCGCCGCGTCGAGACCGGCGGTTTTGGCATTGCGCGATGCGTGCGCCTGGAGCAACTCGAAGCCATGACGGAGCCGCAGCGCCTGGCGTGCCTGTTGCCGCTGGACGCGCTGCTGGGCGGACACACCGTAGTGACGCTGGGGCAAGACGATGCGGCGCGTTTCCTGAGCGGCGTGCGCCGGCGCGGCGACTGGCCCGATGCGCCGCAAATTGCTGTCTACGGCGACCAGCCTCGCGCCTTGCTGGGCACCGCCCACGTGTGCGACGGCGAACTGATTCCGGGGCGGCTGCTGAGCCCGCTCGAAATAGACCAGGCGCGGGCGGGCCATTGATCCTCGGGCGCCTGACACGACAGATTACTGAAAGAGAACCATGAGCTACAAACAGATTCGCAACATCGCCATCATCGCGCACGTGGACCACGGCAAGACCACGCTGGTGGATATGTTGCTGCGCCAGAGCGGCACTTTTCGCGCCAACGAGAAGGTGACCGAACGGGTCATGGACAGCAACGACCTGGAAAAGGAACGCGGCATCACGATCCTGGCCAAGAACTGTGCGGTGGACTGGAACGACACCCACATCAATATCGTGGACACACCTGGCCACGCCGACTTCGGCGGCGAGGTGGAGCGCGCCCTGTCCATGGTCGACGGCGTGATGCTGCTGATCGACGCGGTCGAGGGGCCGATGCCACAGACCCGTTTTGTCACCAAGAAGGCGCTCGCGTTGGGCCTCAAGCCGATCGTGGTCGTGAACAAGGTCGACCGCCCGGGCGCGCGACCTGATTACGTTATCAACGCGGCCTTCGACCTGTTCGACAAGCTCGGCGCAACCGAGGAGCAACTCGACTTCCCGGTTGTCTACGCGTCCGGCCTCAACGGCTGGGCGTCGATGGAGGAGGGCGCACCGGGCGAGCAATGGGGCAAGGACCTGGCGCCATTGTTCGACACCGTGTTGACGCATGTGCCGGCCAACAAGGGCGACCCGCAGGCGCCACTGCAGCTGCAGGTGAGCTCGCTCGACTATTCCACCTACGTCGGCCGTATCGGTGTGGGCCGCATCAGCCAGGGAACGATCCGCGTCAACCAGGAGGTACTGGTGATGGAAGGGCCGCAGGGCAAGTCCAGCAAGGCCAAAGTGCAGCAGATCCTGAAGTTCGAAGGGCTGGAGCGTATTGCCGCCACCGAAGCCGGGCCGGGTGACATCGTGCTGGTCAGTGGCATCGAGCAGGTCGGCATCGGCGTCACCTTGACCGACCCGCTCAATCCCCAGCCGCTGCCGATGCTCAAGATCGACGAGCCGACGCTGACCATGAATTTCTGCGTCAACAATTCACCGCTGGCGGGGCGTGAGGGCAAGTTCGTGACCAGCCGCCAGCTGCGCGACCGGCTCGACCGCGAACTGCAGGCCAATGTCGCGCTGCGCGTGGCCGACACCAATGAAGAAGGTATTTTTGAGGTATGCGGCCGAGGCGAGTTGCACCTGACGATCCTGCTCGAGAACATGCGCCGCGAAGGTTACGAGCTGGCGGTGTCCAAACCGCGCGTGGTTTTCAAGCTGGTCAACGGCGAGAAACACGAACCGATCGAAATGCTCACGGTGGACATCGAAGAAGGCCACCAGGGCGGCGTGATGCAGGCCCTGGGCCTGCGCAAGGGCGACCTGCTGAACATGGAACCGGACGGGCGCGGCCGGGTGCGGCTGGAATACCGCATCCCCGCGCGCGGGCTGATCGGCTTCCAGAACGAGTTCCTCAACCTGACCCGTGGCACCGGCCTGGCCAGCAACATATTCGACGGCTACGAGCTTTACCGCGGCGACATCGAAAGCCGCAAGAGCGGTGTGCTGATCAGCATGGACGACGGCGAGATCGTCACCTATGCGCTGGGAAAACTCGATGACCGCGGCCGCATGTTCGTCAAGGCCGGCGACCCGGTGTACGAAGGCATGATCGTCGGCATCCACAGCCGCGACAATGACCTGGTGGTGAACGCCGTGCGCATGAAGCAGCTGACCAACTTCCGCGTCAGCGGCAAGGAAGATGCGATCAAGATCACGCCGCCGATCCAACTCACGCTGGAATACGCAGTGGAGTTCATCGAAGACGACGAGCTGGTCGAAATCACTCCCAAGAGCATCCGCCTGCGCAAGCGTCACCTCAAGGAGCATGAGCGCAAGAAGGCCGGGCGCGAAAGCTTGTAGTCATCGGAAGGAACTGCGAACGATGATCCACGACGCCCTGCGGTCCTCGGGGCTTGCCGTGCTGCTGGGCCTGAGCGGCCTGTGTGCCGGCGCCCAGGACACGATCAAGATCGGGGAAATCAACAGCTACAAGGCCCAGCCGGCCTTCCTTGAGCCGTACAGGAAGGGCATGGAGCTGGCGATCGAGGAGATCAATCTGGCCGGTGGCGTGAACGGGCGCAAGCTGCAACTCGTCACCCGCGACGACAACGCCACGCCAGGCGAGGCGGTGCGCGCGGCCGAGGAACTGGTGTCGCGCGAACGTGTGGATGTGTTGGCGGGCACGTTTCTCTCGAACATCGGGCTCGCGGTTGGCGATTTCGCCAAGCAAAGGAGGATCTTCTTCCTGGCCAGCGAACCGCTGACGGACAAGATGGTTTGGCAAA
Organism: Betaproteobacteria bacterium; assembly: GCA_031368125.1. Lineage (GTDB taxonomy): Bacteria > Pseudomonadota > Gammaproteobacteria > Burkholderiales > Burkholderiaceae_C > CAISIP01. The sequence goes on along the minus strand of JANLQZ010000340.1, from coordinate 4,738 downwards.
ACGGCAACAAGTACACGTTTCGCCTGCGGGCCTCGACCTACATGCAGGTGGCGATGCTGGTTCCCGAGGCGGCCAAGCTCAAGAAAAAGCGCTGGGCCATCGTGTATCCCAACTACGAATACGGCCAGTCCGCCGCCGCCACATTCAGGCAACTGATGAAAGCGGCCCAACCCGACGTAGAGTTCGTCGCCGAGCAGGCAACGCCCCTGGGGCGCGTGGACGCGGGCAGCGTGACGCAGGCGCTGGCGGATGCCAGGCCGGACGCGATCTTCAATGTCCTTTTCGGCGCCGACCTGTCCAAGTTCGTGCGCGAAGGCAATACCCGCGGGCTTTTCCTGGGGCGCGAGGTTGTCAGCCTGCTGACCGGGGAGCCGGAATACCTCGACCCGCTGAAGGAAGAAACCCCGAATGGCTGGCTGGTCACGGGTTATCCCTGGTATGGCATCCAGACGCCGGAGCACAAGGCGTTCTTTCTTGCCTACCACGGCAAGTACAAGGACTATCCACGCCTGGGTTCCGTCGTCGGCTACAGCACGATCAAGTCGCTCGCGCAAGGCATGAGGACGGCCGGCAGCGCAGACACGGAGAAACTTGTGGTCGCCTTCCGTGGCCTGCAGGTGATGACTCCGTTTGGCAGGGTGACCTACCGTGCCATCGACCACCAGTCCACCATGGGCGCCTTCATCGGAAAAACCAGGAATGAGGGGGGCAAGGGCGTCATGGTGGAGTACCGTTATCTGGACGGCGCGCAATTCCAGCCGGCCGACGCCGACATCCGGAAACTCCGCCCCGCGGATTGATCTGCAGGATCCGGCGCTGCCTTCGCATGCCGGCCCGCTGATCCAGATCGCCGCCACCGTTTCACCAAGGAAATCGCAATGGAACTGTCGGCGTTCCTGGTGCAACTGCTCAATGGCCTCGCAGGTGCGTCGTCCCTTTTTCTGGTCGCGGCCGGTTTGTCGCTGATATTTGGCGTGACGCGGATTGTCAACTTCGCGCACGGCTCGTTCTACATGCTGGGCATCTACCTGGCCTGGTCTCTGGTGGACTGGCTGGGCGCCAGCATGGGATTCTGGCCGGCGGTCCTGCTGGCGGCGCTGCTTACCGGTATGGCGGGAGCCCTGGTCGAGGTGGTCGTGCTGCGACGCGTCTACCGGGCGCCCGAGCTGTTCCAGTTGCTCGCGACCTTCGCGCTGGTGCTGGTTCTCAAGGACGCCGTGCTCTGGTTATGGGGGCCGGAAGATCTGCTAGGGCCCCGTGCGCCGGGACTCTCGGGCGCCGTCAGCGTGGCCGGGCACCCGTTTCCGGAGTACGACCTGTTGCTGATCGTCGTCGGGCCGCTCGTACTGGGCCTGATGTGGCTGCTGGTCCATCGCACGCGCTGGGGCAGGCTGGTACGTGCCGCCACCCAGGACCGCGACATGCTGGCGGCACTCGGTGTCAACCAGGCGTGGCTGTTCACCAGCGTGTTTGCGCTTGGCGCCATGCTGGCCGGCCTGGGTGGCGCGCTGCAGTTGCCGCGCGAGCCCGCCAGCCTGGGGCTCGATTCGCAGGTTATCGGTGAGGCCTTCGTGGTCGTGGTGGTCGGGGGCATGGGGTCGCTTCCGGGTGCGTACCTCGCGGCATTGCTCATAGCCGAGATCAAGGCGCTGTGTGTTGGCCTGGGCACCATCGACATCCTTGGCCTGAGCGTTTCGTTCTCCAGCCTGACGCTGGTGGTCGAGTTTCTCGTCATGGCAGTCGTCCTGATCGTGCGACCGTGGGGCCTGCTTGGTCGCGCGCAGGGCCCGGGCCGCAACGCGGCGCCGCCCGACGCGCCCATTCGCTCCGCCGTGCCGTTGCAGAAGGCCGTCGCCGCCCTGGTGCTGGTGGCGCTGGCAGCGCTGCCTTGGCTGAGCGCGCAATCGCCCTATGTCACGGTGCTGGCTATCGATCTGCTGACCGCCGCCCTGTTTGCCACCAGCCTGCATTTCATCATGGGGCCGGCCGGCATGCACTCGTTTGGGCACGCCGCGTATTTCGGCCTCGGGGCCTATGGCGCTGCCATTCTGTTGCGCATGACCGATCTGCCGATGGAGGTGACACTCGTTGGCGGGCCGTTCGTCGCGGCGGCGGGCGCGGCCGTGTTCGGCTGGTTCTGCGTGCGCCTGTCCGGCGTCTACTTCGCGATGCTGACGCTGGCCTTTGCGCAGATCGCGTGGTCGATCGTCTACCAGTGGGATGGCTTCACGGGCGGCAGCAACGGGCTCACCGGTGTCTGGCCGGCGCGGTGGCTGGAGGACAAGCAGGTCTATTACTACCTCGCACTTGCCGTGGTCGCCGGCGCCGTATTGTGGTTGCGCCGAATACTTTTCTCGCCTTTTGGTTATGCCATCCGCGCCGCGCGCGACTCGGCGTTGCGGGCCGATGCGATCGGTATCGACGTGCGACGCATGCAATGGGCCGCTTTCATCGTTGCCGGGTTTTTTGCCGGGGTGTCTGGGGCGTTGTTTGCCTTTTCCAAGGGAAGCATTTCACCCGACAGCCTTGGCATCAACCGGTCCGTCGACGCATTGGTGATGGTGTTGTTGGGTGGGGTGCAGACGCTGACCGGGCCCCTGGTGGGGGCGGTCACATTCACGTGGCTGCAGGACACCGTCGCACGCAGCACCGAGTACTGGCGCGCGTTGCTGGGAGCTATCGTGTTGTTGCTGGTGCTGGCTTTCCCGCAGGGAATCGCCGGTTACGCGACCCACGCAGGGACCGCGCTGCGCCGGACATGGCAGAAGAGATGAGCTTGTTGACGGTGGCGAACCTCAGGAAGTCGTTCGGCGACCACCGCGCGGTCGATGGCGTGGGCTTCCGGGTGGCGGCGGGAGAAATGCTGGCGGTGATCGGTCCCAACGGCGCCGGCAAGTCCACCGTCTTCAACCTGCTCAACGGGCAACTGCGGGCCGACACCGGGTCGATCCTGCTTGGGCCAGATGAATTGCTTGGACGGACGCCGCGGGAGATCTGGCGCCTGGGAGTGGGACGCACATTCCAGATCGCCGAGACCTTCGGCTCGCTGACGGTGGTGGAAAACGTCCAGATGGCGCTATTGTCGGTGGATCGAAAATTGTTCTCCGTGTGGCGAGCTGCCGCCCGGCACCAACGCGACCAGGCGATGGATTTGCTGTCACAGGTGGGCATGGCGGCGCAGGCTGATCGACCGTGCAGCGTGCTGGCCTATGGCGACGTGAAGCGCGTCGAACTGGCGATCGCCGTCGCCAACGCGCCGAAGTTGTTGCTGATGGACGAGCCGACCGCGGGCATGGCCCCTGCGGAACGCGTCGAACTGATGGAGTTGACCAGGTCCTGGGTTACGCAGCGTGGCCTGGCCGTGTTGTTCACCGAGCACAGCATGGACGTGGTGTTTGCGTTTGCCGACCGCATTCTGGTCTTGGCCGGTGGTCGTGTCGTTGCCGACGCCAAGCCGGCGGAAGTGCGGCGCGATACACGGGTACAGGCGGTGTATTTCGGCACCGGCAAGACCTTCGAGAAGGCAACACGGCACAAGGACACCAGCTGATGGCGGCCGTAACCGATGTCCTGCTCGATGTGCACCATCTGTGCGCCTGGTACGGGGCCGCGCAGATCCTGTTTGACCTGGACCTGCAAGTCCGCGGCGGCGAGGTGGTGGCGCTGATGGGCCGCAACGGCGCGGGAAAGTCCACCACGCTCAAAACCCTGATGGGCCTGGTTCCCAGGCGCAGCGGGCAGGTGACGTTCCTTGGCCGCGATGTTTCCGACAACGCACCGCACGAAGTGGCACGACTCGGCATGGGTTACGTGCCGGAGGACCGCAGGGTTTTCAGCGATTTGACGGTGCGGGAAAACCTCGACGTTGGTCGCCAGCGTCCGCGCCAACGGCCAGGTGCCGACGTGCTCCCGGAGTGGACTCCAGCCCGGTTGTTCCAGTTGTTTCCCAATCTCGGTGCGATGCAGGATCGGCCGGCCGGCCGGATGAGCGGCGGTGAGCAACAGATGCTCACGGTGGCCCGAACCTTGATGGGCAATCCTTGCCTGGTGCTCATGGACGAACCGTCCGAGGGCGTGGCCCCGCTCATTGTCGAGCAGATGGCCCGGACGATCCTCGAACTCAAGTCGTACGGCGTGGGCATCCTGTTGTCGGAGCAGAACCTGCATTTCGCGGCACTGGTCGCCGACACCGTGTGTGTGATCGAGAAAGGACAGATTCGGCACCGCGCCTCGATGGACGAGTTCCTCGACGACGAAGGGTCGATCAAGGCGCACCTCAGCGTCTAGACCACCGCGCCCGTCAGCGGTGGCGGGTCTTCATCACCCGTTCGACCTCGCGCTTGCCTTCCCGGTCCTTGATGGTGTCGCGCTTGTCGTGTTCGGCCTTGCCCTTGGCCAGCGCGATCTCGCATTTCACCTTGCCTGCCTTCCAGTGCAGGTTGAGCGGTACCAGCGTGTAGCCTTTTTGCTCCACCTTGCCGATCAGCCGCTTGATCTCCTCCTTGTGCATCAGCAGCTTGCGGGTGCGCACCTTGTCCGGGGTGACATGGGTGGACGCCGTGCCAAGCGGGTTGATCTGGCAGCCGATCACGAACAACTCGCCGTTGCGGATCACGACGTAGCCGTCGGTCAACTGGACCTTGCCCTCGCGCAACGACTTGACCTCCCATCCCTCGAGCACCATGCCGGCCTCGAAGCGTTCTTCGAAAAAGTAGTTGTAGGCGGCCTTCTTGTTGTC
>JANLQZ010000243.1:0-3017 GCA_031368125.1 Betaproteobacteria bacterium | reverse complement strand
GCGCTGGCGGCCGGGCGGATCGTCGCGATCAAGGACGTCCCGGCGGACTTCGTACCGAACAAGGTGATCGATGCCTCCCGCTGCATCGTTGTGCCGGGCCTGATCGACCTGGCGGTACGCCTGCGCGAGCCCGGCCACGAACATGCGCGCATGCTGGAGTCCGAAATGGCGGCCGCGGTTGCCGGTGGCGTCACGAGCCTGGTCTGTCCGCCCGATACCGACCCGGTGCTCGACGAACCCGGTCTGGTGGAGATGCTCAAGTTCAGGGCCGAAAAGTTGCACCGGTCGCGCGTCTTTCCGCTCGGGGCGCTCACCCGCGGGCTGGCCGGCGAGGTGCTGACCGAGATGGTCGAACTGACGCATGCGGGCTGCGTGGGATTCGGCCAGGCCGAGGTCGCCATCGGCAATACGGAGGTCCTGCTGCGGGCGCTGCAATACGCCAGTACCTTCGGCTACACGGTATGGTTGCGGGCGCAGGACCGGGACCTCGGCACCGGTGTCGTGGCGAGTGGCCCGTTGGCCACGCGCATGGGCCTCAGTGGTGTGCCGGTGGCGGCTGAAACGATAGCAGTGCACACCATCGTGGAGCTGGTGCGTGCCACCGACGCCCGGGTGCACCTGTGCCGCATGAGCAGTGCCGCGGGCCTGGCGCTGGTGCGCCAGGCCAAGGCCGAAGGCCTGCCGCTGACCTGCGACGTCAGTATCAATTCGCTGCACCTGCTCGACACCGACATCGGTTACTTCGACAGCCGTGCCCGGCTCAACCCGCCGCTGCGCCAGCAACGCGACCGTGACGCGATACGCCAGGGCCTGCTCGACGGCGCCATCGATGCACTGGTGTCTGACCACACGCCGGTCGACGAAGACGGCAAGACCCTGCCGTTTGCCGAAAGCGAGCCCGGCGCAACCGGTGTCGAGTTGCTGCTGGGCCTGGCATTGAAGTGGCAGCGTGACAGTGGCGTGGCGCTGGTGCGCGCGCTCGCGGTGTTGACCAGCGAGCCGGCACGCGTGCTCGGCGCGTCGCTGGGCGCGTTCCAGTCCAGCGCGGGCCGGCTGGTGCTGGGGGGGGCGGCCGACCTGTGTGTGTTCGACCCCGACCTGGCCTGGACGGTCCATGCGGACAACCTGCGCAGCCAGGGCAAACACACCCCGTTCTATGGTCACGAACTGCCCTCCAGCATACGCTGCACCATCGTGGGCGGGCAGGTCGCTTTCGAAGCGTGAGCAAGGCCCTCGCAGTCTGGAAGGCATGCCGCGTAGTTGTCCACCTGTTTTCCGGCCTGCTGCAAATACTGGTGTTTTTTCCGCGTATGCCCCAGGCGCAGCGCAACCTGCGGGTGCAGGTCTGGGCCAGCGGCATGTTGCGGCGTCTGGGTGTGACTTTGTGCGTGACCGGCACACCACCGGTGATGGGCCCGGTGTTGCTGGTGGCCAACCATATTTCGTGGCTCGATATCGTGACGCTGCACGCCGCGCGCCATTGCCGTTTTGTCTCCAAGTCCGACGTCAAGCACTGGCCGCTGGTCGGCAGGCTGGCCACCGGTGCCGGCACCCTGTACATCGAGCGCGCGTCCCGGCGCGACGCGATGCGGGTGGTGCACCACATGGCACAGGCCCTGACCGACGGCGATGTGCTTGCGGTGTTTCCCGAGGGAACAACAGGCGACGGAAAGGCCGTGCTGCCCTTTCATGCCAACCTGCTCCAGGCCGCGATCGCGGTCCGGGCGCCGGTACAGCCGGTGGCCCTGCGGTACGTGGACGGCGCCACCGGAAACAGCAGCGCGGCGGTCAGTTATATCGGCGACGAATCGCTGCCGGGGTCGGTCTGGCGCACCTTGTGCGCGACCCGATTGCGTGCCGTGGTGGTGTTTGGAACACCGCAACACGCCGAGGGCCGCGATCGCCGCGCCTGGGCACGCGACCTGCAGGGCGAAATTGTGGCCATGCGCACGCCGTGATCCCGCGTTGCCGGCGGCCAGTGCCGGACTGGCGGCGGGCGGCCATGCCTATTTCCAGGCAAACGCCGGCTGCTCGAAATGCGCCACGCGTGTCGAGCGTCCCAACAGGCAGACCTCGCGAAACTGGTACAGGATCGCCGCGGTGGGCGCGGCGATCCAGCGATCGCCGACCGGCATGCGCAGCACGGGGTGCTGGCGGTCCGGCAACTGCTCGAGCATGGGCGCGTCGGCGCGCAGGAATTCGGCCACCGGAATGCGGTGAATCGATTCGACCTCGCCCGGATTGGCGCGCATGTCACGGGCCGGTCCGCCCCACACCACGACCGGTGTCATCACGAAGCCGGACCGGGTCGCGAAATCGTCCAGACGGCCCAGGATGGCACCGGCATCAAGATGCAGTCCCACCTCTTCCGACAGTTCGCGCAGCGCGGCCTGCTCGGGGCTCTCGGCGCCGTCGATGCGTCCGCCCGGCAGCGCCCACTGCCCCGCGTGGTTGCGCAGGTGCCCCGCGCGCCGGGTCAATACCAGCGCCGCCCGGGTGCTCCACTCCACGTGGCGGGGCAGGTTCGGCAGGTCTGCGCCATGCCCTTCGTCGGCCACCACCAGCGCCACCGCGGCGGCGCGTTGCGGCTGGTGGGGCAGGGCGCGCAGCGGGAAGACCCGCAAGGCCTCGGTGATCTGCGTCCGCAGCAGTTCGTCGCACAACATGCCGGTTGGTCTTTTTCCAAATGTCGACGCACATTGGCAAGCTGGCAAAGTCGGGCGCCCGCCGGTGCGCCCGCTCACCACTTGTTGCGCATTTCCCGCAGCCGGGTGAATACCGTCTGCGGGTCCGGCTGTTCAGGCAGGTCGGGAAAACTCTCGCGCAGTTTCGCGATGATGGTGGGGCTGGTCAGCCGCAAGAAGCTGTTGTGCTTTTTTTCTTCGCGTAGTGTCGTGACGATCGATGTCGCCGGGTCGTGGCCGGGCACCCCCGGCCACACGACGCGCGCCGCGGTTTTTTGAGGTTGGCGCGAGAGCGTGAACATAAGGTTTGTTTAGATTTAATAGTGTAACCGG
>JANLQZ010000178.1:0-4000 GCA_031368125.1 Betaproteobacteria bacterium | reverse complement strand
GCGCTCACGGTGTGCCCGTTGTCCAATCTGAAGCTGCGTGTGTTCCCGACCCTGGCCCAGCACAACCTGGGACGCATGCTGCAAGCCGGAATCGTGGCCACCGTCAATTCGGACGACCCGGCCTATTTCGGCGGCTACATCAACCAGAACTTCACGCAGACCTTCGCGGCGCTCGGGCTTTCGTCGCAACAGGCATGGCAACTGGCGCGCAACAGTTTCGATGCCAGCTTCTTCGACGAGTCCCTGCGGCGCAGTTGTATCGATCGTCTGAACGCAGCGTTCGAGGCCTTTCAATAGGCCGGCCATAACCCGTCGTACCCAGGCCCGGGTCGGCCCGCGGACCAGCGCTAAAATTCCAGCCACGGCCTGCTGCTCCGGCAGGCCCGGTTTCTGCCCCGGAGCCATGTAGAGGACCACCATGTACAAAAACCTCGTAGCCGCTGTTGCGGCCGCCTGTTTTCTTCTCCCCGCTTTTTCCCAGGATCCCAAACCGCTCAAGATCGGTTTTGTCTACGTCGCGCCCTTGAGCGACGCGGGCTGGGTGCACCAGCATGACCAGGGCCGGCGGGCGGTGGAGGCGGCTTTGAACCCGGCCGGCGCGCCGGCCAGGGTCCAGACCACCTTTGTCGAGAATGTGGCAGAGGGCGCGGACGCCGAGCGCGTGATCCGCGATCTCGCGCAGCAGGGCCACAAGCTGATCTTCACGCCCAGTTTCGGCTACATGGAGCCGACGCTGAAGGTGGCGCGCGAGTTCCCGGATGTGCGCTTCGAGTCGATCACCGGGTACAAGACGGCAACCAATGTGGCGGTGGCGAACGCGCGTTATTACGAGGGCCGTTATCTGGCCGGGGTTGCCGCGGGGCGCATGACCAAAAGCCACCTGGCGGGTTATGTGGCGGGGTTTCCGATCCCCGAGGTGGTGCAGGGCATCAACGCCTTCACGCTGGGCATGCGATCGGTCGACCCGCTGGCGCGGGTGAAGCTGATCTGGCTCGACGCCTGGTTCGACCCGGCGCGCGAGCGCGACGCTGCCATGACCCTGTTCAACCAGAATGTCGACGTGATCGCGTTCCATACCGGCTCCAATGCGGTGATGGTCGCCGCACAGGAGCGCGGAAAAATGGCGGTTGCCTACCATTCGGACATGCGCCAGGTGGCGCCCGACGCCCAGATCGTGGCCGTCACGCACGAGTGGGGCGATTACTACACCCGGCGCACGCAGGCCGTGCTCGACGGCAGTTGGAAAAGCGGCGTCGTCTGGGGCGGGGTCAAGGAGGGTATGGTGCGGGTCGGCGACTTCGGCCCCCGGGTTCCCGCGAAGGTGCGCCAGGAAGTGCTGGCGCGCCAAAAAGATATCGCGGCCGGTCGTTTGCACCCGTTCTTTGCGCGCCAGACCGTGAACGACAACCAGGGCCATGCCGTGATTGCGGCCGGGCAGACCCTCGGCGATGCGCAGATACTGGCGATGAACTGGCTGGTGCAGGGCGTGTCGGGAAAGCTGCCGCGGCCCTGATATTGCGGGCGCCCGGCCCGGTCCGGTAGGCAGCGCTCTGCACGCGGCGGGTTTCGCACAGCGCCATGGGGTCTATGTGCCCGCGCATATGCTTGGCGCGGGCATTCATGGTTAAGCTCGGCATCCATGAAGTGTTACCGCGCCGCGATCCTGCGTTTTGACGCACACCACAACGCCATCTATGAGAAGGATGGCCTGCTGGCCGTCGGGCCGGGGCCGTCTGGCACCGACGTTGTGCAAGCCGTGGGGCCGTACCGCGAACTGGCTGGACAGTTTCCGGGCACCGATGTCGAGCACCTGGCGGGGCGCATCATCGCACCGGGTTTCCTCGACCTGCACGTGCATTACCCGCAGATCGACATGATCGGTTCCCCGGCCAGCGGGCTGCTTCCCTGGCTCGAGAACTACACGTTTCCGCAAGAGGCCCGTTTCGCGGACCCGGTGCACGCCGCCCAGGCCGCTGAATTCTTCCTGGGCGAGTTGTTGCGCAACGGTGTCACGACGGCGCTGGCTTTCGCCACTTCGCATCCGCAGTCGGTCGACGCATTTTTCAGCGCGGCCGCCCGGCGCCGCCTGCGCATGATCAGCGGCAAGGTGCTGCAGGACCGCCACTCGCCCGACGGCGTGCGCGACACCACGGAACAGAGCCTGGTCGATACCGAAGCCCTGATCCAGCGTTGGCATGGCCGGGGCCGGCTCGGTTATGCAATCACGCCGCGTTTTGCGCCGACCTGCAGCGACGCCCAGTTGCGCGGAGCGGGTGAGTTGGCGGCGCGTTATCCGCAGGTGTGGATACAGTCCCACGTGGCGGAGAACAAAGACGAGGTGCAATGGGCGCGCAGCCTGTTCCCCAATTCGCGCTCCTACCTGTCGATCTACGACGACTTCGGGTTGATGCGCCCGCGCGCCGTTTACGCGCATTGCATCCATTTCGATGACGATGATCGTGCGCTGATGCGCGCCACCGGTACCGTGGCGGCGGTTAGCCCGACCAGCAACCTGTTTCTGGGCAGTGGCTTCTTTGACTACGCCGGCGCAGACCGGGTGGGATTCAACTATGGACTGGCCAGCGACGTGGGCGGCGGCACGTCGTTGTCCCCCTTTCACACCATGCTGGCCGCCTACTACGTGGGCCGCGAGGGACAGACCACGGCGGGCCTGAGCCTGGGTCCGCAACAGTTGTGGTGGCAACACACGGCGGGTGCTGCACGAGCCTTGGGCCTGGACGGTGTGGTCGGCAACCTGGCGCCCGGATGCGAGGCCGATTTCGTTGTGCTCGATCCGCAGGCCACGCCGCTGCTGGCGCGGCGCACGGCGCACGCCAACAGCCTGGACGAATTGCTGTTCGCGATGATCGTGCTCGGTGACGACCGCTTGGTGGCGCGCACTGTGGTTGCCGGCGGCACCTGAGCGCTGTTCGCCGGTACGCCATGCGCCCTGCCTACAATGGCCCGCTTGCCGTCTTGAGGCGACCGAGGGAACTGCATGAGTATCAAAAGCGACAAATGGATCCGCCGCATGGCAGAGAGCACCGGCATGATCGAACCCTTCGAGCCCGGCCAGATACGCGAACGCGACGGACAGAAGATCATCAGCTACGGCACCAGCAGTTATGGTTACGACATCCGGTGCGCACCCGAATTCAAGGTATTTACGAATATCCACAGCACGGTCGTGGACCCGAAGAATTTCGACGAGAAAAGTTTTGTCGATTTCCATGACGAGGTGTGCATCATCCCGCCCAACAGCTTTGCGCTGGCGCGCACACTGGAGTACTTTCGTATCCCGCGCAACGTGCTGACGATCTGCCTGGGCAAGAGCACCTATGCCCGCTGCGGCATCATCGTCAACGTGACCCCGTTCGAGCCCGAATGGGAAGGGTTCGTGACACTCGAGTTCTCCAACACCACGCCCCTTCCGGCCAAGATCTACGCGGGCGAAGGCTGCGCACAGGTGCTGTTCTTCGAGAGCGACGAGGTCTGCGAGACCAGCTACAAGGACCGTGGCGGCAAATACCAGGGCCAACGCGGCGTGACACTGCCGCGGGCCTAATCGGTCGAGCCGGCGCCGACCGGCACATCCTGTGCGGTTTGCAACGCACAGCGGATGGCGATACGCAGCCCAAGCACCATGTCCGCGAGCGCCATGCAGGGTGTTCCCTGTTCCGGCAGCATCGGCAGGTGCACAAAACCGCCGCGCACACCGTCGAGCGCGCTGCGCGTCGCCAAGACGTGCATCAGGCCGTAGAACACCTGGTTGCAGACAAAGGTGCCGGCGGTCTGCGACACCTCGGCCGCGATCCCGGACCGCTGCAGGGCAAGCAGCATGGCCTTGATCGGCAGGCTGGTGAAATAGGCGGCCGGTCCGTCGGCCACCACCGGGCGGTCGATCGGCCGCGCGCCCGCGTTGTCGGCGATGCGCGCGTCGCTGACGTTGATCGCGACGCGTTCGAGCGAAATCGACCGGCGCCCGGCAGCCAGACCGAGG
>JANLQZ010000135.1:0-5020 GCA_031368125.1 Betaproteobacteria bacterium | reverse complement strand
GGCGTGCTCGCGCAGTTCGGCCACCAGCGCGTGCCCTGCTTCATGGAAGGCGACGAAGCGGCGCTCCATCGGATTCATCACGCGGTTCCTCTTTTCCAGGCCGGCAACGATGCGATCGAGCGCGTCCTCGAAGTCCTGCATGTCCACCGCCGGCTTGCCGCGCTTGGCAGCCCGCAGCGTGGCTTCGTTCACCAGGTTGGCAAGGTCAGCTCCGGCAAAGCCCGCTGTGCGGGCCGCGACCGAGACCAGGTCCACTTCGGGCGCCAGCGTGACGTGTCTGGCGTGCACCTCGAGGATCTGTCGGCGACCGTTGAGGTCGGGCTTGTCGATCGTCACATGGCGGTCGAAACGCCCGGCCCGCAGCAGTGCCGGATCGAGAATCTCGGGGCGGTTGGTGGCGGCCATGATGATGACGCCGCGATTGGTGTCGAAGCCGTCCATCTGCACCAGCAGCTGGTTGAGCGTCTGCTCGCGTTCATCGTTGCCACCGCCCAGGGCGCTGATGCCGCGTGCCTTGCCCAGGGCGTCAAGCTCGTCGATGAAGACGATGCAGGGTGCTTTCTGCGCCGCCTGTTCGAACAGGTCACGCACCCGCGCGGCACCGACGCCGACGAACATCTCGACAAACTCGGAACCGCTGAGCGAGAGAAAGGGAACACCGGCTTCGCCCGCCACGGCTTTCGCAAGCAAGGTCTTGCCGGTACCGGGGGCACCGACGATGAGAACGCCCTTGGGGATCTTGCCGCCCAGGCGTTTGTAGCGATCCGGGTGCTGAAGAAATTCCACCACCTCCATCAGCTCTTCCTTGGCCTCGTCGATGCCGGCCACGTCCTTGAACGTCACGCCGGTCTCCTGCTGCATGAAGACGCGGGCCTTGCTTTTGCCGATTTCGAGCATGCCGCCGTGCATGCCGCCACCCATGCGCTTCATCACGAAGTACCAGATACCAACGAAGATCAGGGTCGGGGCGATCCAGGAGATCAGAAGGCCCAGCCACTTGCTCTCGAGAACACCGGCATAACGGACCTTGGACGCGTCGAGCTGGGCAATCAGACCCGGATCGTTGAGCAGCACGGTCACGAAGCGGTGTTCGCCACTTTCCTTCTTCAGCGCCTCGACGCGCGCCGCCGGAAGGATCTTCTCCAGCCCGTCGGCGTTCAGCCGGCCAGCGGCTAGCCCGTCCTTGAGGATGAGGTCCTCGACCCTGCCCGCGGCCAGCGCCTGCTTGAACTCGCTGTAGGTCAGGGTCTGCGTGTGGTTGCCGCCAGTGAAATCCTGCAAAGTCACCAAAACGACCAGCGCCAGCACGACGTACCAAAGCGAAAATACCTGTTTCTTGTCCATCCTGACCTCATCCGTTGGTTGATTTTTTCCTGGTCGCGCGTTGGCTTCGTGCGTCGAGCCACAGTTCCACGGCCCCCCAGACAAGCATTGCGGGACAAACCAGAAGGAGTCCCGCCAGCAGTCCGCCCCAGAAGGTGAAGCCGAAAATCATCAGAACTGCCGCCGCCAGCAGGACACTCAGGGCCGGACAAAGCCACAGCCAGCGATCAGCGAGACGAGTCTTGAGAAAGCCGTGCATGCTGCTGCCCTCCAGAGTCAACCCTGATCGAGCTTGACGCGCCCAAGCAGGGCCGAATTGACGATGACCGACAGGGACGACAGCGCCATGGCCGCCGCCGCGATGATCGGGTTGAGAAATCCCAGTGCCGCTATGGGAACACCGATACCGTTGTAGACAAAGGCCCAGAACAGGTTCTGCTTGATGGTGCGCATGGTTGCGCGTGACAGCCGGATGCCGGCGACCACATCGCGCACATCGCTGCGCACCAGGATGATTCCGCCGGTTTCCTTGGCCACGTCCGAACCGGAACCGATGGCGATGCCGATGTCGGCCGTCGCCAGGGCGGGGGCGTCGTTGACACCATCGCCGACCATTGCGACGATCCGGCCCTGCGCCTGTAAGTCCTTGATGACCTTGGCCTTGTCGGACGGCAGCACGTCGGCGATCACGCGGTCGATGCCGAGCAGGCGGCCGATGGCGGCAGCGGTGCGCTGGTTGTCGCCGGTCAGCATGATCACCTGCACCTTTTCGGCTCGCAGGCCCGCGATCGCCTCCTTCGCCTCCGGCTTCACGGTGTCGGCGACGGCGATGATCGCCACCAGTCGACCTGCACTGGCGAGCAGCATGGCGGTCTTGCCATCGGCTTCCAGGCGCTCCATGTCGGGCTGCACCTGGGAGATGTCCACAGCTTCGCGCTGCATCAACCGGCGGTTGCCAAGCAGAACGGCCTCGCCGTCGATGCGGCCCTGGACGCCGTGGCCGGGCACCGAATCGAATCCCTCGACCTTGGCCGGCGTCACGTTGGCTTCGCACCCGCCGCGGACAATGGCTTCGGCCAGCGGGTGCTCCGAGCCCGCCTCCAGACTCGCTGCCAGCCGCAGCGCCTGCCCGTTCGACCATCCCGGCTGCGGCAGCACATCTGTGATGTTCGGTTCACCACGCGTGAGCGTGCCGGTCTTGTCGAACACGACGGTGTCGAGCTTCTGCGCCTTCTCGAGGATCTCGCCTCCGCGGATCAGAATTCCGGCCTGCGCACCGCGCCCCACACCGACCATGAGCGCCGCCGGCGTGGCGATGCCGAGCGCGCACGGGCAGGCGATGATGAGGACCGCGATGAAGGCCAGCAAGCCTTGCGGGAAATTGCCCGCCAGCCACCAGAGCGCGAAGGCGAGAAACGCCGTGCCGACGATGGCCGGCACGAAGTAGCGCGTCACCTGGTCGGCGATGCGCTGGATCGGCGCGCTGCTGGTCTGCGCATCCTCGACCATCTTGATGATCTGGGCCAGCGCGGTCTCGGCGCCGACACGCGTGGCCTGAAAGCGGAATGACCCGGTGCGGTTGAGCGTTCCGCCGATGACCTTGGACCCCGCCTGCTTCTCCACCGGCATGGATTCGCCGGTCAGCATCGATTCATCGATCGCCGACGCACCCTCGAGCACCATCCCGTCAGTGGCGATGCGTTGCCCGGGGCGCACGACGACGGTTTCGCCAACCATCACGCTTTCGGCCGGCACTTCCATCTCGGCACCTTCGCGCACCACCGTGGCCGTGGCGGGCTTGAGGTCGAGCAGCTTGCGCACGGCTGCCGAGGAGCGCTTCTTGATGATCTCTTCCATGTACTTGCCCAGCAGCACGAAGGCGATGATGACCGCCGAGACTTCGAAGTAGACGTCGCGCTCGTCCACCTTGACCGGCAGCACCGATGGAAAGAACAGCACCGCGACGCTGTACAGGTAGGCCACAGTCGTGCCCAGCGCGATCAGCAGGTCCATGTTGATCGATAGGTTGCGGATTGCGTTCCAACTGCCGACGTAGAAGCTCCAGCCGCCTATGAACTGCACCGGTGTGACCAGCAGGAACAGCCACATGCCCCAGGTGAACCACGGCAGCGCAGGGATCGGTACCCAGGTCAGGATGGTCGCGCCGGTCGCCAATCCGATGAAGGCGCCGGCGCGCATGATGGCCAGCGCCAGAACGCCTGTCATGGCGATCGCGACGCGCGTACGCATCGACTTCAACTCCTGCTCCGGCGATTCGAAGGTGCGTTGGCAGCCGACGCTGCAAAAATAATAACTGCGCCCCGACCGATCCGTTCGCAGCGCAGTCGCCTTGTCGACGACCATGCCGCAAATCGGATCCTTGGCTCGTCCCTGCGTAACGCCGCGCAAGGCGTTTTGCGTCGGCATGCCGTGGTCCGAGGCAGTCACTGCCTTCACGGATTCCGAGCCGAAGGCCGCCGCCTTCGCGAACCTGGCAGGGTCCTTCCTGAACTTCTCCGCACAGTGGGCGGAACAGAACAGGTATTCCTCGCCGCCATGATGCAGGCGGGCGGCGGCGCTGCCTTCGTCGACGCGCATCCCGCACACGGGGTCGACGCTCACCAGCATGGTTCCTGTAGAAGTGTTCAATTGTTGCTCCTTGGTTCAGCTAGATCCATGCCAGCGTTTTTGCCGGCCGTATGCG
Organism: Betaproteobacteria bacterium; assembly: GCA_031368125.1. Classification (GTDB taxonomy): domain Bacteria; phylum Pseudomonadota; class Gammaproteobacteria; order Burkholderiales; family Burkholderiaceae_C; genus CAISIP01. The sequence continues at coordinate 993 of JANLQZ010000135.1, read as the reverse complement.
CGTCGCGGTGTGGTCAGGCCGCGGACACGGCTGCCGCGACAGGTCACGCGAGGTGGCCTCGCAGATGCTGTCAATGAGGGTGCCGGGCTGCCCGTTGCCCTTGCGCTCGCACATCTCGAAGCCGCGCAGCCCGATCGGTCGCGAGGCGAAGGGTCGAATATCGATTGCGCGTGCCATGCATGCCTCGGCGTGTCAGTGAAGAATCCAAGCCGCAGGCTCGCTTCAGCAGCATCCCCCGCCATGATGGCGATGCGCTACTGCATCTCGACCGTCTCCCGGAGCGTTGACAAACTGATCCGGTGCCAGCTCAAAACGATCGCGGTTCTCGCGCGTCTCGAAATAGTAGGCGCGACCCTGATACACCGTCGCCACCGCCGTTTTCGGATCGATGGCGCGGCGACTCACGGGATCGGTCGCTTCTGCATTCTCGACCGGCCCGTTCGCGCCTCCCAAATGGTCGGGCCCATGCGCCGGGCGGGCGCGCCGGCCAGCGAATCCGCAGCCTGCGCCGCCAAAGCGCATGAACAGCATCACGCCTGCCAACAGGAGCAGATAGATCCAGTTTTGTGTCAGCCATTCCATGCTGTTCTCCTTCGATGGGTCAGAGTTGCCACCGGATCGCCGGGGTGCGAAATGCAGGTGAAGACCGTCGACACGCGCCGTCGACAGACTGCAGGTTTGAATCGGATGTCATGAATTGCTCCAGATCGGCATGGCGCGAGCCCCTGTTAATGGGTGGCTGACGTTCGTGAAAAACGCGGGATGAATCGCGGGGTACGCTTTGCATACCGCTCAAAGGCGTCTGCGAACTGCACGCGCATTTCAGCCTCCTCGATAACGGCCAGACGCCCGTACATCACCAGCAGGATCGGGAACATGATCAGCGTCAGCAGCGTCGGCCACTGCAGCAGGAAGCCGAGCAGGATCAGCACGAAGGCCACGTACTGCGGATGGCGAATCCGGGCGTAGGGCCCGGTAGTGGCCAGTTGATTG
>JANLQZ010000075.1:0-3054 GCA_031368125.1 Betaproteobacteria bacterium | reverse complement strand
TACATGCTGGTGTACGTGTTCGCGCTCGAGCTGCGCTGGCTGCCGGTGCAGGGCTACCGGCCGCTGGCCGACGGATTCTGGCAGTGGCTGCGCCATTTGATCCTTCCGTCCATTGCGCTGGGGTTGGCCTATGTGGCCCTGATCGCCCGCATCACGCGCGCCAGCATGCTCGAGGTGCTGGCCGAAGACTACATCCGCACCGCCCGCGCCAAGGGCGTGGCCACGCTGCCTATGCTGCTCGGTCACGCGCTGAAGAACGCGGCGGTGCCGATCGTCACCGTCATCGGCATCGGCGTCGCGCTGCTGATCTCGGGCGTGGTCATCACCGAAACGGTATTCAACATTCCCGGCGTCGGGCGCCTGGTGGTGGACGCCATATCGAGACGCGACTATCCGATCATTCAGGGAGTGATGATCGTCTTCGCGGGTATCTACGTGTTGGTCAACCTGGTGGTCGACATCCTGTACTGCGTGCTTGACCCACGTATCCGCTACACCTGATGGCCAATTCGACAGCGCCCCGCAGCGTGACCGCCAGCACCGTCGCCCAGGCCGCCGAGTTCAGCCGGCGCCATCCAACCATATTCGTTGGCGGGCTGCTGGTGACGTTGATCGCGCTGGCCGCGTTGTTCGCTCCCTGGATCGCCAACGATCCGATTGCCTTCGAACCGATCAACCGTTTGCGGCGGCCCTCTGCGCAATTCTGGCTCGGCACCGACAGCTTGGGGCGCGACGTCTTTGCGCGCATGGTGTACGGCGGGCGCGTCTCGTTGGTGGTGGGACTGCTGGTCGCCGTGATCGCCGTGATCACCGGGTCCGTCGTCGGGCTGCTGGCGGGTTATTTCGAGCGTGTCGATGCCGTGGTGATGCGTTTGATGGATGGCATCATGGCGATCCCCGCCATTCTGCTGGCGATCGCCCTGGTGGCGTTGATGGGTTCCAGCGTTACCGTGGTGATCGTCGCGATTTCCATCCCCGAGATCCCGCGCGTCACGCGGCTGGTGCGCTCGGTGGTGCTGTCGGTGCGCGCGCTGCCCTTTGTCGAAGCGGCGCGTTCCAATGGCACGCGCACGGCCAAGCTGCTGCGTCGCCACATCCTGCCGAGCACGGTGGCCCCGTTGATCGTGCAGGCGACCTTCATTTGCGCGTCGGCCATCCTGACCGAAGCGGGCCTGAGTTTTCTGGGAGCGGGCACGCCGCCGGAGAATCCGACCTGGGGCAACATGATCGCCTCGAGCCGGCTGTATTTGCAGGTCGCGCCGTGGACCATCTTTGCGCCCGGCTTATGCCTTGCGCTGGTGGTGCTGTCGGTCAACTTGCTGGGCGACGGATTGCGCGATCGCCTTGACCCGCGCATCTCGCGCAGCATGTAGGCATGGGACGATCGTGAGTCAACCCATCCTTGCCATCGACGACCTGCACACGCGCTTCTTCACGCGCGACGGCGTGGTGCGCGCGATCGAGGGCCTGTCGCTCACCGTGCAGCAGGGCGAGGTGCTGGGGGTGGTGGGCGAGAGCGGCTGCGGCAAATCGGTCACCGCCTTGTCGGTGATGCGCCTGATTCCGGAGCGCTCGGGGCGCATCGTGCAGGGTTCGGTTCACTTCGAGGGCAAGAACCTGGCCACGCTGGACGAGGCGCAGATGCGCGCGATCCGCGGCAACCAGATCGCCATGGTGTTCCAGGAGCCGATGACTTCGCTCAACCCTGTGCACACCGTGGGCGCACAGATCGCCGAGGCGGTGTCTATCCACCAGGGGCTGTCCAAGACCGCGGCACTGGCGCGTGCGGTCGAGATGCTTGGCCTGGTGCGCATCCCGGACGCCGAGCGCCGTGTGCACGACTACCCGCACCAGTTCTCCGGCGGCATGCGCCAGCGCGTGATGATCGCCATGGCACTGTCGTGCAACCCGAAACTGCTGATTGCCGACGAACCGACCACGGCACTCGACGTCACCATCCAGGCCCAGATCCTCAAGCTGATGATGGAACTGAACGGGCGTGTCGGCGCCGCCATCATGCTGATCACACATGACCTGGGCGTCATCGCGGAAACAGCGCATCGTGTCGTGGTCATGTACGCTGGGCGCAAGGTCGAAGAGGCCACCGTCGATGCGTTGTTCGAGCGACCGATGCACCCCTACACGCGCGGCTTGCTGGCGTCGATCCCGCGCGGGCGCCAGGGCGCGCGTACTCGGCGCCTGAGCGAGATCGCGGGCATCGTCCCATCGCTGCGCGAAACCTCGCCCGGACAGCCTGCGATCAAGGGTTGCGCTTTTGCGCCGCGCTGCGGCTTTGCCACGCCGCGCTGCCACGAACAGGCGCCGCCGCTGTTGCAGTACGGCGCCGATGGTGCGCTCGAGGTTGTGCAAGGCCCGGCGCTGCCTGGCAACCACCTGGCCGCCTGCTGGGAGATCGACAAGGTGCTGGGGATATGACCCCCACGCTTGTCACTGCGTGTACTGCGCTGGACGTGTCGCCGCCGGAGGCAGCGCCTCTTCGCCCCGTCCAAACCCGCGCAGGCAGGTTTGGAGCCGCGGGGCTCAGCCCCGGGGGGGCGCGCGCTTGCTTGAAGCGGTTCTGCGCGGCGCGCATGACCCCCACGCTTGTCACTTGGCAAAACCCATGACTGAAGTCCTGCGCGTCGAGGGGCTGAAGAAATATTTCCCGGTGCACCGGGGCCTGCTGCAGCGCGTGGCGGGCCATGTGAAGGCGGTCGATGGCGTGTCCTTTTCCATCGCGGCCGGGGAAACGCTGTGTCTGGTCGGCGAATCTGGGTGCGGGAAATCGACGGTCGGCAAGACCATCCTGCGCCTTACCGAACCCAGCGCCGGCCAGATCTGGCTTGGCGGCACGGAGGTCACACAACTGAGCGAGGAGGCCATGCGCCCGCACCGGCGCGAAGCCCAGATGGTGTTCCAGGACCCGTATTCCTCGCTCAATCCGCGCATGCGCGTCGGCCAGATCGTTGGCGAGCCACTCGAGAACTATGGCCTGGCCGAAGGCGCCGACAAGGAACGCCAGATCGTCGCTCTGCTCGAAAAAGTCGGGCTGCG
>JANLQZ010000068.1:0-26145 GCA_031368125.1 Betaproteobacteria bacterium | reverse complement strand
GCCTGCATCGCACGCGGCGCTGCGCTGAGTGCGCTGTTGGCAATCGCGCCGCTGGCCTGGGGGCAGAACCTCGGCTTCGTGGTTGTGGCCGAAGGGTTGACCGCGCCGCTGCACTTCGACGAGGCGCGCGCCGGCAGCGCGCGCCGCTTCATCGCCCAGCAACTCACCGGCCGGGCGCAGCCCTACGTGAACCTGATTGACAATGGCACTTACCTGCTCGATGTTTCCCTCAATTACGTGCCACTTACGCAGCTTGGCGCGACCCATCTGCACACGCCGGTGTTTCTGAGCGCTGGCTTGAACGTTATCTCGGCTGCCAACGGCTCCGTATCCACCGACTATTACGTGCGGGATGGCGGTAGCGGGAGTTGCACGCTGCCATAGGGTGTGTTGAATCGCGGTCAGCTCAGCCAGACGATAGACGCGATTCCCCTGAGATCGCTTCTTCGAGTGGAATCCTTGAGGACCCTTTGGGCGACGCGATCGGCGGCCGCGCGCCGTAGTGGGCTGTCCCGGTGTGCGTAGAGGTAATCACGGGGGCCGTTGCGGATGACCGGAATGCCGGTGAAATCGCTGCGTGTCAACGCGACGAGCTTGCTTATGTCCGTCGCCAGGACATGCGCAAAGTCGGTGTCCTTGTCGTTGTTTTGAAGGAGGGCACACCGATCGAGGTGCGCACCCAGATCCTGGGGGTGGACGCCAAATGCCTGCACGTCTACCGCACGCTGCATGTGGCCGGCACCGACCCGGTGCTGGCGGCCAATGAGCAAATGCTGCTCAACGTGGACATGTCGGGCCCGCGGGCGGCGCCGTTCGCGCCGTCGGTATGGCCCAGGGTGCAGGCGCTGGCGGAGCAGCACCGCGGCATGCCCCGGCCCAAGTACGCCGGCCGGTCGATCGCGCTGCCGGGCTGAGCCAACGGCCGGCCACTCGCAGACCTGGCTTGCACGGTGCGGCATCGGCCGGTTCGATGGCCGGTCTGCGGTCGATCCACAGCCAGTTCAGACCGGTCCGGTCGCCGGTCCGCGACATCGGCGATCTCCGCTACGCGCTCGGCCGGCATGCCGCCCAAGAAGTGCAGGGCGACGTGCCGACCGGTTGGCGCGCTCGGCATGCATCGGTCGGAAAAGGACCATTGGCGCGCAGGATCGGTTATCCGACCTCGATTCGCATAGTCGGGCCACAACGCCAGAAACAGGCGCTGGGGTCGGGGCAAGATGGGATCTATTGGGGTCATGGTGCAGAAGTGATGGCGCCGAGGCAATTCCATTTTGCCCACCATATGCCACCGGACTCGCAAGCGACGATCCAGGAGCAACCCGTCGAGACAGCTTGCATACGATGTTTGGGCGAACGGGCCCGTTGGCCGGCAATGCCCTGGCAAGCGGCGCCAGGCTTGGACCCCCGCAGTTGCCACCCCGTTGGCGTTGATATTGCTGTCGTCCAAACCGTTGGGGTATGCGTCGCGGTTTTCCAATCAGGCCTTCGACGACTGCCTGACTACAGAGGGAACTCGGCTTGATCAGTTTCTCCGCTGCCAAGCTGTGCTTGCTCGCGTCTCAGGCGCCAATGGCGCTGGCCATGGGGACGCTGGCAGTCGGCGGTGCGGCCTCGGCTGGCAGCGCCACCAGAGGGGCTCCATGACCATCGGAGCAACCGTGGAAAACAACTGCACGACCGACACCACCGGCACCGGCATATCCATTGTGTGCAGCGGTGCTTCGGTGAAGACAGAACTGGGTGTATCTGTGAACACCGCAGATGTAACGATTACCTACACTTCAGACAGTGGTACGAACACCGCGACGATTACCTATTCGCCGTGATCGACCAGGAGCGCTGGCTACGGCTTGATCGCCGTCAATGCCGACACGGGGCGCAATTCGCGTTTGCTGGTCAAGAGTCGATAGCGCACGGACCGGGACGGCACGACCATGGGGGACCTGGACCGCGTTCCAGTGGTGCTCGTTACACGCAATTGCGGATACCAGCGCGCCAAGCGCAGTGGTGACAAGGGTGCCAACAGCAGGTCACGTATTGCATGTGCGCCAGTCGCGCGCTGCGCCGCCGCCGCAAGTCTCCGTAGTGTCGGAATAACTTACACAATCTGCACGCTGGTCGAGCTCGGGTCGTGGCTTGCCCCGGGGCGCTGAGGTATTTCCCAACATGGAACGAATATTGCATGTATCGCGGTCTGACGGCAGAATCCGCGTCGGGCACACCGGCGCAAGCCCAAAAGAGGGCGCCAACCGGAGACCCGCGGTTGCAATCTGCGCGCTTCAGCGAGCAAGTTGCCACCAACGGGTTCTCAGCTGACGCGTGCGATCAGCCAGTATGTCGAATTGACCTTAGTGGCGGAAAAAATGAAAAAGATCCTGGTGACGGGGGGGGCCGGGTTTCTCGGCTCGCATCTTTGTGACGCTCTGCTGGAAGCGGGTCACGAAGTCCTGTGCGTTGACAATCTGTTCACGGGCAGGCACGCGAATATCGCGCACTTGGACCGCCGGGCGAACTTCACGTTCCTGCGCCATGACGTGACAACGCCATTGCACGTCGAGGTCGACCAGATCTACAACCTGGCGTGTCCGGCGTCGCCGGTGCACTACCAGTTCGACCCGGTGCACACGACCAAGACCAGCGTCATGGGCGCGATCCACATGCTCGGATTGGCCAAGCGCACCGGGGCGCGTGTGCTTCAGGCCTCCACTTCGGAGGTGTACGGCGATCCGGAGGTCCACCCCCAGCCTGAACACTACTGGGGTCGGGTCAATCCGATCGGTATCCGGGCGTGTTACGACGAAGGCAAGCGCTGCGCCGAAACACTCTTTTTTGACTACCAGCGCCGGCACGCGATCGATATCAAGGTAGTGCGCATCTTCAATACCTTCGGTCCCCGCATGAATCCCGAAGACGGGCGCGTGGTGTCGTCCTTCATCGTCCAGGCGCTCAGGGGCGATAACATCACGGTCTTCGGCGACGGTAGCCAGACGCGCAGCTTTTGTTATGTCGACGACCTGATCGTCGCCTTGTTGTCCATGATGGAAACCGAGAAGGGGTTCGCCGGCCCGATCAACATCGGCAACCCGGACGAATTCACCATGCTCGAACTGGCCCGCAAGGTCATCAACCTGACCGGCTCGCGTTCGCGCATCGTGTTCAATCCCCTGCCCAGCGACGACCCGCGCCAACGCAAACCGGACATCTCGTTGGCGAAAGAACACCTGCAATGGGCACCCAAGGTATCGCTCGACGAGGGCTTGATTCTGACCATCGCGTACTTCGAGCAATTGCTGAGTCGAGGCGCCGCGCCGCATGGAGAGCGACGCGCGGACGCCGATCTGGGGGTAGTGATTTGACCGGACCATCCAAGGTGCCACGCGCGGTGCTTGTCACCGGTGGGGCCGGATACATCGGCAGCCATACCTGCAAGGCACTGGCGTGTGCCGGTTATTTTCCGGTCACGCTGGACAATCTCGTCCACGGGCACCGCCAGGCGGTCCGCTGGGGGCCGCTCGTCGAGGGCGACATTCGGGACAAAGACCTGGTCCAGCGCACTGTGTCGCAGCACCACATCGAGTCAGTGCTGCATTTCGCGGGTTTTTGCTATGTCGGCGAGTCGATGCGCGACCCGGCCAAGTACTTCGACAACAACGTCGGCGCCGGCCTGGCTCTGCTGGAGGCGGTGCATTCAGCCGGAGTCAGGCGCTTCGTCTTTTCCTCGAGTTGTGCCACCTATGGGGTTCCGCAGACCATTCCCATCGGCGAAGATGACACGCAAAGTCCGGTCAATCCTTATGGCGAGTCCAAGCTGTTCTTCGAGCGCGCGCTGCGGTGGTATGGCGAGGCGTATGCATTGAGGTCCGTTGCGTTGCGTTTTTTCAACGCCGCTGGCGCCGATCCGGACGGCGAAGCCGGCGAGCAACACGACCCGGAGACGCACCTGATCCCGCTCGCGATCGGCGCTGCGCTTGGAACCCGGCCGCCGCTGCAGATTTTCGGCACCGACTATCCGACACCCGACGGCACCGCGGTGCGCGACTATGTACATGTGAGCGACCTCGCGCATGCGCATGTGCGGGCGCTTGCCTACCTCGACGGCGGCGGCGCCAGCGGGTCCTTCAACCTGGGCACCGGACGTGGTCATTCGGTGCGCGAAGTGGTCGCGGCCGTGGAGCGCATCGGCGAAAGACCGGTCCCACGGCGCGAAGCGGCGCGGCGGGCCGGTGATCCGGCCAGCCTGGTGGCGGCGCCGGGGCGCGCGCAGGAACTATTGTCATGGACGCCGCAGCGATCCAGTCTCGACAGCCTGATCGCGACGGCCTGGCGCTGGCACACCCGGTGACGGCGAACACCGGCGCGATCGGGCGCCCGCGCGTGGCCGGCAAGTTTCTTTTTGCTGGCGGCGACAAGCTCTGGATCAAGGGCGTCACCTATGGCCCGTTTCGGCCCGATGCCGCGGGCGGCGAATACCCTGCGTCCGAGCGCCTGAACGCCGACTTTGCCGCCATGGCCGCCAGCGGCATCAATGCCGTGCGTGTGTATACGGTTCCGCCGCGGTCACTGCTGGATGCAGCAGGGCTGCATGGCCTGCGGGTCCTGGTCGGACTGCCGTGGGAACAACACATTGCGTTTCTCGACGATAGCCGCCGGGCGGGCGCCATCGTCGCACGGGTTCGCGCGGGCGTGCGCCAGTGCGCCGGGCACCCGGCGCTGCTGTGTTACGCCGTGGGCAACGAAATCCCGGCCGGCATCGTGCGCTGGCACGGGCGCCGGTGGGTCGAGCGCTTCATCCGCCGGCTGTACGACGCGGCCAAGGCCGAGGATCCGCAGGCGCTGGTCAGCTACGTCAACTTTCCGACCACCGAATACCTGCAGCTGCCGTTCCTGGACTTCGTGTGCTTCAACGTCTACCTGGAATCGCGCGAGCGACTCGAGGCCTACCTGGCCCGGCTGCAGAACCTGGCCGGCGAGCGTCCGCTGGTACTGGCCGAGATCGGGCTGGACTCGCGCCGCAACGGCGAAGCGGCGCAGGCCGAAAGCCTGGCATGGCAGTTGCGCAGCGCTTTCACCGAAGGCTGTGCCGGCACTTTCGCTTTCGCGTGGACCGACCAGTGGCATCGCGGCGGCTTCGACATCGAGGACTGGGACTTCGGCCTGACGACGCGCGACCGGCGGCCCAAAGCGGCACTCGCGGCGCTGCGCGATTGTTACGCCCAGATACCGTTTCCCGCCGGCACGGCCTGGCCGCGCGTGTCGGTGGTGGTCTGCAGCTACAACGGCGCACGCACCATCCGCGACACGCTCGACGCCCTGCGGCAGCTGCAATATCCGGATTTCGAGGTGATCGTCGTCAACGACGGTTCGACCGACACCACGGCGCAGATCGCGGCGCAATACGATGTGTGCCTGATCAGCACCGAGAACCGGGGCCTGTCGAACGCCCGCAACACCGGCTGGCAGAAGGCCAGCGGCGAAATCGTCGCCTACATCGACGACGACGCGTATCCGGACCCGCACTGGCTGCACTACCTCGCCTACCGCTTCATGACCGGCGACTGGGTCGGCGTCGGCGGGCCCAATATTGCGCCGCCGGGCGACGGCGCGATCGCCGACTGCATCGCCAACGCGCCGGGCGGCCCGGTGCACGTGCTGCTTTCCGACCACGAAGCGGAGCACATCCCGGGTTGCAACATGGCGTTCCGGCGCCATGCGCTGGCCGCAATCGACGGCTTCGATGCGCGCTACCGCACCGCTGGCGACGATGTCGATGTCTGCTGGCGGCTGCAGGCGCGCGGCGGCCGGATCGGCTTCCATGCCGGGGCGATGGACTGGCACCACCGGCGCAATTCGCTGTCCATGTACTGGCGCCAGCAAAAAGGCTACGGCAAGGCCGAGGCGCTGCTCGAGCAAAAGTGGCCCGAGCGTTACAACGTCGCCGGCCACCTGGCCTGGTCCGGCCGCCTGTACGGCCGCGGTTTCACGCTGCCGGTACCGTTCGCGCCGTCGCGTGTGTATGGTGGGGTATGGGGCAGCGCCGGTTACCAGTCGCTGTACCAGGCTGCGCCGCCGACACTGCTGCAGCTGCCGCTGATGCCGGAGTGGCTGTTCGTGATCGTCGCACTGTCCGCGTTGTCGCTGCTCGGCCTGTCCTGGCCACCGCTCCTGTGGACCCTGCCGCTACTCGCGCTGGCGCTGGCGGCACCCCTTGCGCAGGCGGCGCTGGCGGCGGCACGCGCGACGTTTCCCGAGCCGGCCAAATCGATGGCCGAAAAGGTCCAGCGGCGCAGCACGACGTTCTACCTGCACCTGGTGCAACCGCTGGCCCGACTGCTCGGGCGCGTCGAGCACGGGCTGACGCCGTGGCGGCGGCGTGGTGCATCGGCGGCCGCGCCGCCAAGGCGCGGGAGCCCGCTCTGGAGCGAGACCTGGCGCGCGCCAGAAGCATGGATCACGGAGCTGGAGATCGCCGCGCGCGCCCACGGCGCGATCGTCATGCGCGGCGGGGACCTGGACCCGTGGGATCTGGCGATACGCGGCGGGTTGCTCGGCTCCGCAACCTGCCAGGTGGTGGTGCAAGAGCATGGAGCGGGAAAGCAGCTGCTGAGCTTTCGCACGCGCGCTCGAATTCCGGTCGCTGCGTGGAGCCTCGCGCCGGTTCTTGCCATGCTGGCCGCAGCGGCGCTGGTGGACAAGGCCTGGTTGGCCGGACTCGGCCTGGCGATCGCGGGCACGGCGCTGGTGATGGCAGCCGTCCGCGATTGGCGGCGCGCTGCCCGGCTCTGGAGGCTGGCGGTTGATTCCGTGGCGACTGACCACAAGGCAATCGGTTAGCGAAAGAGCACCACCATGGGCGCGCAGTTCCGAATTTACCGGCGCGTGCTGGCTTACGCGCTGCCGCAATGGAGAACTCTGGCGGCCATCGTCGGACTTTCGGTTCTCGTGGCGGCCACGACGGCGCTGGCGCCATGGCCACTCAAGTTTCTCGTCGACCAGGGTCTGCGTGGAGACGCCATTCCGGTTCCGCTGCAGTCCTTGCTTTCCCCCAATGGATGGGAGCCGTCGCGTCTCGCCCTGGTCGCCTATGCGGCGGTCGCTTCGATCGCGATCTTTGCCGCGTTCGAGCTGCTCGATGCGGCGCTGACCATGGCCTGGTCGAAGGCCGGCCAACGCATGGTGTACGGCCTGGCTGGCGACCTGTTCCTGCAACTGCAGCGGCTGTCGTTGCTGTTTCACGCGCGACGCAGCGTGGGTGACTCGCTGTCGCGCGTGACCGGCGACGCCTGGTGTGTTTACAAGGTCACGGATGCACTGCTCGTCGTCCCGGCCAGGCAGTTCATGGTGCTGAGCTCGGTGGGGGTGCTGGCCTGGCAGCTCAGCCCCGAATTGACCCTGCTCATGCTTTGCGCCACGCCCCTGCTCGCGGCTTCGGCGTTCCACTTCGGCCGCCTCCTGAAGGCGGCCGAGCGCCGCAAGCGCGAAACCACATCGTTGCTCGCCGCGTTCGTGCACCAGGTACTCGGGGCGATGCCCGTGGTACAGGCGTTCAACGCCGGATTTCGCAACCGGCATACGTTCGACGCGTTGGCCGAGAACCACCTGCGTGCCAACCGCACCGGCGCGCTGGTCGGCAACGCCTATGCCGTGGTCAATGGCGTCGCATTGACCATCGGCATCGCAGTTGTCGTCTACGCCGGCGGGCGACAAGTGCTGGCCGGCGAAATGACGCTGGGCAGCCTGCTGGTATTCATCGCCTACGCGCGTTCGCTGGACGGTGCGTGCCGGGGCTTGCTCAATACCTACGGCAACTTGCGTGGCGCCGAAGCGAGCATCGACCGGACGTTCGAGGTGCTGGACGCGCAGGAGATGGTGCGCGACGCACCGGATGCCGCTCCGCTTGCGCCGCGCCGCGCCGGGCAGACCGGGCACCTTGTTTTCGACCGGGTCACGTTCTGGTACGAGCCGGAGCGCCCGGTGCTGCGCGAACTTTCACTCGATGTCCGGCCCGGAGAAACCTTGGCGCTGGTCGGGTCGAGCGGAGCGGGCAAGACCACCTTGGCGTCGCTGGTCCCGCGCTTCTTCGACCCCGGCCATGGCCGGGTATTGCTCGACGGCATGGATCTTCGCGCGGTGGGCTTGTCCAGCCTGCGCCAGGAACTCGCGCTGGTGCTGCAGGACCCGTTCATCCTTCCCATGACAGTGGCGGAAAACATAGCCTATGCCAAACCGGACGCCGGCCGCGACGCGGTGGTGGCAGCGGCGGTCGCTGCCAACGCACACGAATTCATCCGCATGCTTCCCGACGGATATGACACGATGCTCGACGAGCAGGGCGCCAATCTTTCGGGCGGACAGCGCCAGCGGCTGGCCATTGCCCGGGCACTGCTCAAGGACCCGCGCGTGCTGGTACTCGACGAACCGACCGCGGCGCTGGATGCCGAAACCGAACGTCTGGTGCTGGCTGCGCTGTCGACGCTGATGGCGGGCCGCACGACGCTGATCATCGCGCATCGGCTCGCCACCGTGCGCTTCGCCGACCGCATCGCCGTCCTGGACCGCGGCCGCGTGGTCGAACTGGGAACCCATTTCGAGCTGCTCGCCGCCGGTGGAAGCTACGCCAGGCTCTATGCGCTGAGCACCATGGACGCGCAACCGGGGCCGCTCCGATGACCGCCTGGTGGACCCGCTTCCTGCCGCTGGCCCGGCCCCAGCGTGCGCGTCTTGCCGCGCTGGGTGGGGCCGGCCTCGCCATAGTGGCACTTGAAGCGCTGCTGCCGTGGCCCCTGACCCTGGTCATCGACCATGTGCTGGGGCAGCGCCCGCTGCCGCCGCCGGCCCGGTGGATCGCCACCTTGCCTGGCGCAGACAGCAGCAGCGGCATGCTGGCCTGGTTGGCGCTTGCCATGCTGCTGGTATTCCTGTGCCTGCAGGCAATGCAACTCATCCGCGGCGTGCTGCAGGCGGACATTTCGTCGCGCCTGCGTCTTGCACTGGCGGCGCAGGTATTCGACCGGCTGCAGGCGCTGTCGCTGAGTTACCACCGCCGCGCGCGCCGCGGCGACCTGCTGCGCAGGGTCACGAGCGACAGCGGCTGCCTGGCCATGTTGGTCACCGACGTGCTGGTGCCGATCCTGCTCTCGATCGTGACGCTGGGCGTGCTGTTCGCGATCATGTGGCAGATCGATACGGCGCTGACATGGGCCGCGGCGCTGGTTGTGCTGCCGATGCTTTTCGTGATGCGGCTGCTCGGGCCCCGCATGAGCGAGCGAGCGTACCTGCAGCAGGAGGCCGAGGGTGCGGTCTGGTCCCTCGCCGAGCAATCGCTCACGGCGATTCCCATCGTGCAGGGCTTCGGTCGCGAAACGCAGGAGGGCTCGCGTTTCATGTGCGTGGCCGACCGCTCCGTTCGGGCTTACCTGCACACGCTGTCCAGCCAGATTCAGTTTCGGGTCGGCGTCGACGCCAGCGAGGCGGTGGGTGTCGCGGCCATCATGCTGATCGGTGGATACCACGTGCTCGAGGGCACGATCACCGTCGGCGTGTTGGTGGTTTTCCTGAGCTACCTGACGGCGCTGTATGCACCACTGCTCGCGCTCGCCTATGTCGCGATGACGGTCGCGTCGGCGGCGGGCAGCGCCAGGCGGGTCGAGCAGGTCCTGGACGCCGGGGAACAGGTGGAACAGGCGCCGACAGCGGTTCCGTTGAACAGCGCCGCCGCGCGCCGGCCGCGCGGCCACGTGAAACTCGAGGGGATCGTCTTTGGTTACGAGCCCGGCATCCCGGTGCTGCGTGATGTCGACCTCGCCATATTGCCGGGGGAAACACTGGCCCTGGTCGGTGCCAGTGGTGCCGGCAAGAGCACGCTGGTGGCTTTGATCCCGCGCCTGTTCGACCCCTGGCGGGGACGCGTATCGATCGACGGCCAGGACCTGCGGCTGGCCACGATTTCCAGCGTGCGCGACAACGTGGCGTATGTGCCGCAGGATCCGTTTCTCCTGCCTGTGAGTATTGCCGACAATATCGCCTATGGACGGCCGTCGGCGACCCGGGCCGAGATCCATGCCGCCGCCAGAGGCGCCGGCGCCGATGAATTCATCCAGCGCCTGGCGCAGGGTTACGACACCATCATCGGCGAGCGCGGCATCAGCCTCTCGGGAGGACAGCGCCAGCGGCTGTCGATCGCGCGCGCGTTGCTCAAGGACGCGCCGATCCTGATCATGGACGAACCGACCAGCGCGCTCGACCTGGAGACGGAACAGGTGGTGCTCGACGCGCTCGACCGGCTTGCGGCCGGGCGCACGACGATCGTCATCGCGCACCGGCTTTCGACGGTGCGCCGCGCGCATCGTATCGTGATACTCGACCACGGCGAGGTCGCGGCAAGCGGCACCCACGGGGAGTTGCTGGCCCGCAACAGCCTGTACCGCAGGCTGTACAGTTCGCAGCTCACGCCGCGCGACGGGGACCGATACGGCGTGCCGGAAAGGGGGGATTGATGCGCATCGCGCTGGTGTCCCAGGAATACCCGCCAGAAACGGCTCACGGCGGCGTTGCCACCCAGACATTCGCCAAGGCAACGGGCCTCGCCGCGCTCGGCCATCAGGTCCATGTGATTTCGCACAGCGTGGACGACCTGCGGCATGTGGTGCAGACAGGCGGCATGGAGGTGATCCGGATTCCGGGCTACGACGGGCGGATGGGTGTCAACACCGATATCGCGCGCTGGATCACCTACAGCGCTCTGGTGGCGGCGGAACTCGACCGGCTGCACCGGCAGGTGGTTCTCGATGTGGTGGATTTCCCCGAGTGGGCGTGCGAGGCGTACGTCTACCTCTTGAATCGCACGCCGTCGACGCGCATACCGACCGTGATCCATCTTCAGGGGCCGCTGGTGATGCTCGCCGATTCGATCGGCTGGCCGGCACACGACTCCGAGCTGTACCGGACCGGTCGCGCGATGGAGCAAACCTGCCTGCGCCTGGCCGACGCCGTCGTGTCGTCGAGTCGCTGCTCGGCGCAATGGGCGGCTCGGTACCATGCTCTGGACGCGGATGCGATCCCGGTGATTCACTCGGGCGTCGACGTCGAACTGTTTCGTCCCGGGCTGGCCGAACGTGATGCCCGCCCGACGATCGTCTTCGTCGGGCGCATCGCGTTCAGCAAGGGTGTCGACACCCTGGTCGACGCGGCGGTGGTCCTTGCCGACGAGATTCCCGACCTGCGCGTGCGGCTGATAGGGCGCGTCGAGAACAAGGTTCGCGCTGAACTCGAACGGCGCGCGGCCGCCCCGCGATTTGCCGGGCTGCTCGAGTTTGCGGGCCCGGCGCCGCGAACAGAACTACCGCGCGCGCTGTGCCGGGCCCACGTGTTCGCGGCGCCCTCGCGCTACGAAGGCGGGCCCGGCTTCGTGTACCTCGAGGCCATGGCCTGCGGTCTGCCGGTGATTGCCTGCAGCGGAAGCGGTGCGGCCGAGGTGGTGCGCGATGGTGAAACGGGTTTTCTGGTACCGCCCGACGATCCGGCGGCGCTGGTCCAGGCGCTGCGCACGCTGTTGCGCGACACCGCCCGTCGGGAGCGGATCGGTGCGGCTGCGCGTTCGTATGCAGTGACGCACGCGGACTCGACCATCTGTGTCGGCCGGTACGCGCAATTTCTTGATTCGGTCGTCCAGTCAGGATCGGGCCGGCCGACATGCTGACGCTTCCCGCCATCCGGGTCACCGTGGATACGCACCTGGACGCCCCGTCCTTTACCCCGGCGGCGTGGCGCGCGGCTGCGACCCTGGGCGACACCTGGTCGGTGTTCCAGGAACTGCATTGGCAGCGCTGCTGGTGGGATTGTTACGGGCGCGGCGAACTGCTGGTTGTGTCTGTGTGGTCCGGCACACGGATGCTTGCCGTCGCCCCTCTTTTCGTCGACGGCCACATGGCTTTTCTGGTGGGCTCCGGCGGATCCGACTACCTGGATTTCATCGGTGACACGACGACTCCCGGGGTAGTGCAGGTGATCCTTGAGTCGGTATTGGCACGGGTTCCCGGATTGCTGGGTTTTCGCTTCTACCATGTGCCGGACGCCTCTCGGACGGGGCTGCGGCTGCGCGAGGCTGCCGCGCTGCTGAACCTCGATTGTTGCGATGAAGGCGAGCTGCCCGCGCCGGTGCTCGATCTGGGATCGGACGGAGCGTCGGGTCTTGCCGCCGCGAACAGGAAAAGCCTGATCCGGCATGAGCGCGCGTTGCGCCGCCTCGGTCCGCTGACGGTGCGGCATATGCGCGATCCGGCTGACATCCTGCCGCGGCTCGACGCGTTCTTCGACCAGCATCTGCGGCGTTGGCAGGCAACTGCCCACCCCAGCCTGTTTCGCGACGCCGTCCATCGCCTGTTCTACCGCCGCCTGGCCGCCGGCGCCAGCGACCCAGGCTGGCTGCGCTTCACCGAGGTGCTACTGGACGGTCGTCCGATAGCAAGCCACTTCGGCTTCTCGCACCGCGGCAGTTTCCTCTGGTACAAGCCGTCGTTCGAGATGGATTTCGCTCGGCATTCGCCCGGTGAGGTGCTGCTGCGTCAGCTTCTGCTCGAGGCGACGCGGGAAAACGACTGCGTATTCGACTTCGGCCTTGGCGACGAGGCGTTCAAGCACCGCTTCGCCAGTCGTGTGACGCATGTGCGAACATGGGGCCTCTACCCGAGACCCTGATCCATGGCCCGTGTGCTGGTGCTCAGTCCCCACCCAGACGATGAATCCATCGGCTGCGGCGGAACCCTCTGTAGCCATGTCGCCGCAGGCGATGAGGTGCGAGTGGCTTTTCTGACCTCGGGCGAACACGGCGGTCACGGCCTGGGTCCGGACGAAACACTGCGGCAGCGCGAGGCCGAGGCCGCCGTGGCGGCGGGCGTGTTGGGTCTGGGCCAACTGGAGTTCTGGCGCGCGCCCGACGGAAAGCTGCGCGCGCACCGGGATTTGATCCTTCGTCTGGCCGAACTGCTGCGGCAATGGTGCCCGCAGTTCGTCTACACCACCCACTTTGGCGAACAACATCCCGACCACCGGGCAGCACCGCAAATCCTGCGCCATGCGCTGTCGACCCTGCAGGCTGCGACGCCCAAGGTGTATCTGTTCGAAGTCTGGACACCGCTGAGCCGGATGGATCGGATCGTGGATATCACTCCTTGGATGGATACCAAGCTGCGCGCCATCAGGGCGTACCAAAGCCAGTGCGCGGTACTCCGCTTCGACGACGCCGTCACGGGGCTGAACCGCTATCGCGGCGAAATGCACAGCTGGCCGGGTGGCGACTACGCCGAGGCGTTCGCCGAGATGCCGCCATGATCCACCATGTGTTTGCGAACCGCTCGAACATCGGCGACTGGCTGTCGGCGAGGGGGATCCAGCGTTTGCTGCGACCGCACGCCGTAACCGAGCACCTTTGCGACGGCCCGTTCGTGCAGCAGACACTGGCCGAATTGAACCAGGCTGGCGCCGAGGATCTGGTCGTGATCGGCGGCGGCGGCGGCCTTTTCATGGAATATTTCTACCCGTTCTGGACCGGCTTGCGCGCGCTCGGGACGCGATCGCGCTACTGCATCTGGGGCGTGGGTTATTGCGACCTCAAAGCCGAGCCGTCACGCCCGACACCGGAGCTTCTGCGCAACGTGGTCGTCGCCAGTGCATTGTGCGTAGTGCGCGATGAACTGACGCGCCGGCACCTGGCGGACTGCACGCTGGCCGCGCCTGTCCCCTGCCCGAGCCTGGTCGACATCGACGCCGCGCAGCGCGGGTGGGGCATGTTGCATGTCGACAACTACACAACGGCAGGTGCCGCCGCCTTCGAGACAATGGACGCCGAATGCCGTCGTTTCGCTGCGCGCACGGCGCGCCCTTATCGCCGCACGAACAACCGGATCGAACCCGGCCGAGAAATCGACTTGCGCCAATGCCTCGCCCTGTACCAGCAATCGGATGTGGTTGTCAGTTCCGCCTTGCACGGCTGCGTCATCGCGGTCGCGATGGGAAAATCCGTGCTCGCGGTGTCGGGCGACTGGAAGATCGAAGGCTTCATGCACGCGGCCGGTCTTGGTGACTGGGTGCTCGATGCGGCGGATCTGTCGCAACTGCGGACCAGGCTCGAGGCGCTGCCGTTGCAGGCCCCGGTGCCGGAGTTCGTCCAACGCGCCCGCGCCGAAAATCTGGCCATCGCACGCACCATCCGTGGCCTGGTCGTGGATCGATGAGCTAACCCACCCATGATCGCCATCGTCACCGGAATGATCGCGACCTATCCCGTGGGCGGCGTGGTGTGGGACTACGGCCAGTACGCGCTGGGCCTGGAGCGGCTCGGATTCGAGGTCTACTACCTCGAAGATACCGGCTGGACCACGTACGATCCGCGGCTGCGCGTCTATGGCGAGGATCCGTCGTTCGGCGCCGCCTATCTCGGCACGGCCTTGGGCGCGTTGTCGGAGACGCTGGCGCGGCGCTGGCATTTCCGGGCGATGAATGGCCAGACGTTCGGCATCGACGCTGCCCGGTTCAATGAACTGGTGGCACGCGCCGATTTGTTCCTGAACGTCTCGGGCGGCACGTTGTTGCGCGATGCGTACATGCAGTGTCCGCGCAAGGTGCTGATCGACACCGATCCGGGATGGAACCATTTCCGCAACTATCCGCGCCTGGACAAAGACCCGACCTGGGGCGGCGGCCACGGATACCGCGCCCATGATCATTTCTTCACCTACGCCGAGCGGATCGGCCACTCCGGCTGCATTCTGCCGACACTGGGGATCGACTGGCAACCGACGCGCCCGCCGGTGGTGCTGGATATGTGGAGCCCTGCGCCGCCCGCCGAAGACTGGACCACGGTGCTGACCTGGAACAACTATCCCGAGGTGGTCGAATACCAGGGCGTCCGTTTTGGCACCAAGGAAATGGAGTTCGAGCGCATTCGCCATCTGCCGGCGCTGGTTCCTTGCCGTTTCGAGGTGGCCGCCGGGGGTGTCGACGATGTCGATGGTCCGGTGCCGGAACAGGGCTGGCGTCCGACGCGTTCCGGCCTGGAAAAACTCGGCTGGTCGGTGGTCGACGCCTATGCGACATCGCACAGCCCGCAGGCCTATCGCCAATACATTGCGCAGTCGCGCGGCGAATTCAGCGTGGCTAAGAACATCTACGTCGCGACCGGCTCGGGTTGGTTCAGTTGCCGCTCCACCTGCTACCTCGCCTGCGGTCGGCCGGTGGTGGTGCAGGACACGGGTTTTTCGGACCTCATTCCGGTCGGCGCGGGCGTGCTCGCGTTTTCTTCGGTCGACCAGGCCGTCGCGGCGCTGAACCGCGTCGAAGCGGACTATGCGCACCACCAGGCGGCGGCACTGGACATCGCAACACGGTATTTTGCTGCCGGCAAGGTGCTGGGAGACCTGCTGCGGCGGGTCGGACTGGAAACCGCCGGAACGCCCGCTACCTGAGCGTCAGCAGATGGACATGCGCGAAATCACCGGCCATTGGGACTACCACGCGCTACCGGCCAATGTGCGGCTGGGACGGGAATGTTTCCTCGAACGCAAGGCCAGCTTCGCGCGCTTTCGCAGCACACAGCCCGTCGGCCTGACGTTTGGTGACAACGTCACTGTCTACACCTGGACCGAGTTCAATGTCGAGCCGGCCGGTGTCGTCGAAGTCGGCTCCGACACGCTGCTCGTGGGCGCGCTCTTCATGTGCGCCGAACGAATCTCCCTGGGCAAGCGCGTCGTCGTGTCGTACCACGTCACGATCGCTGACAGCGATTTCCACCCGCGCGACCCGGTGGCACGGCGGGTCGATGCGCTCGCCAATGCCCCCGGCGGCGATCGATCGACTCGCCCCCGCGTCGAGTCGCAGCCGGTGGTGATCGAAGACGACGTGTGGATCGGAATCGGCGCCATCGTCCTCAAGGGCGTCACGATTGGCCGTGGCGCACGCATCCTGGCCGGTGCCGTCGTCACGCGCGACGTCCCAGCCAATGCCACGGTCGGAGGCAACCCGGCACGGACCCTGGACCAGCAAGCGCCATGAGTCCGCCCGAACACCTGCCGCACGACTGGTTTGACGCGCCGCTACCGGCAAACATCGAGATCGGCGAAGGCAGCTGGTTATACAGTTCGTATGCGTTCCTGCATTGCCACAGTCGCCGCTCGCCGGCCGTTGTCATTGGCAGGTCATGCGGCATCTATGACAGCTGTTTCTTCGAGCTCGGTCCGGCGGGGCAGGTGCATATTGGCGACTATTCGACGCTCGTCGGCGTCATCGTGGCCACGAATGGAAATGTACGCATTGGCAGCTACTGTTTTCTTGCCCATGAGGTCGTATTGGCCGATACACCGATGGCAGCACCAGCAGGACATGGCGCAGCGCGTCTTGCAATAGAGCCGGCCGATGTGGTGCTCGGAGACGATGTGTGGGTTGGCGCCGGTGCGGTGCTGATCGCCGGCGCGCGGATCGGCAAC
The DNA here is from genome assembly GCA_031368125.1 of Betaproteobacteria bacterium. Lineage (GTDB taxonomy): Bacteria > Pseudomonadota > Gammaproteobacteria > Burkholderiales > Burkholderiaceae_C > CAISIP01. The sequence goes on along the minus strand of JANLQZ010000068.1, from coordinate 9,670 downwards.
GGCGCCATAGTGGGTGCGGGCGCGATTGTCGATTTCGAAGTGCCAGCCTTTGCGATAGTTGCCGGGAATCCGGCTGTGGTTGTCGGTCATGCAACAGCGCGAACCTGAACCTGCCGTGGTGCGGCAAGGTTCGTCGACCTACATGCCCCAGCTCGATGCACTGCGGGCGATCGCGGTGCTGGCCGTGATGTTTCACCATTTCGTCCCAGCCAGGGCGCAATGGCCGCTGTTCGCCGCAATTCCCTTCGGACAACTGGGCGTCAAGCTGTTCTTCGTGCTGAGCGGATTCCTGATCACCGGGATTCTCCTGCGCGCCCGATCGAAGCTCGGCGACCAGCCGCGCGCGGTGCTGTCAGCGCTGGCCGGCTTCTATGCGCGGCGAAGCCTGCGGATTTTTCCGCTCTACTACCTGGTCATCGCGGTCTGCCTGGTGCTGAACGTGCCGCCCGTTCGCGAGGAGCTGCTTTGGCTCGCGACCTACACGCTGAACCTGCGCATTTCCTATCAGGGCTGGTAGCCCGAACATGTCGCGCATTTCTGGAGCCTGGCAGTCGAGGAACAGTTCTATCTGTTGTGGCCATGGGTCGTGTTGTTCGCTCCATCGCGGCGCCTGGGTCTGATCGCGCTTGTCTGTGCGGCGTTCGGGCCGGCCTACCGCGCCCTCGCCATGCTGCTCGAGTTTCAGGGCGAAGCCTATTTCACGTTCACCTTGTCAAGTTTCGATGCCCTTGGTGCCGGCGCCCTGCTGGCGATCGTGTCCCGGGGCGACCGCGTGAGCGACGATCTGCGCCGACTGCTGGCACGCCGGTTGCTGCCTGGCGCAGCCCTGTTCGCGGGTTTGCTTTCGGCGGGCAACGCCGGCGCCGCGGGCCTGCTCCGGGACATTTTTTTCGATACAGCGATTGCGTTGGTGTTTGTGTCCATCATCGGGATCGTCAGTGTGGGCGTGGGCGGGTTTGCCGGACGATTTCTCGAGTCGCGCGTCATGACCTACCTGGGGCGGATTTCGTACGGGCTTTATGTCTACCACGCGCTGCTGAAGGACTGGATTTACCAATATGGAGTGGCCAGGGGAGTCGAATGGGAAGCCGCCAGCTTCTTCGTGGCGGCTTCGGCGATCACGGTCGCTGTCGCAGCGCTGTCATGGCACCTGTTCGAACGACCTCTCAACGAACTCAAGAATCGTTTTCCCTACGCCAAGGGCAAATCCGATGGCATGGCCCAGTTATCCGGGCTGCCGCCCGAGCCTCGGCTCTGAAGCGCCGGGCCGGGCCGGGCCAGGGGTCCCAGCACGTGGAATCGCGGCGACCAGTTCCCGACTCTCGCACGAGCTACTGGACCACCACCACGATCTTGGCCGACAGCCGCGCCGCCTGTTCCGGCGCGTGGTCGTAGACGACGAAGAAATCCATGTCCTTGCGCAGGTTGCGCGAATACGCCAGGCGGTAGGCGTTTCCATTGTCGGCCTTCACATACCGGGCCACGACGCCGTCGCGGCTGCTGATGTCCCACCCGGCCGAGATGACCGTCTGGCTGAACCTGCCGAAACTCGACAGCCGCTCGCTGCTTGCGTTGACGAACGTCGTGGCGCTGGGACGGACCCACGCGTAGACGCTCAGATAGTCGTAGTCGCCGCCGCCAAGGGTGCCGGACGAAGCCGACGCGCCATAACCCAGCGAACTGCTGCGCGTATGGAAATCGAGCGATGCGGTCCAGTAGCGGTCGTTGTTGACGGTGTCCGACCACGCCCCTGGCGCCGCTCCGACTGGCCGGTACGGACCACGCGCGTACCACAGGCCGGCCCGTATCTGCGCGCGGAATTCGACGCTCCCCCCGGCGTAAAAACTGCGACGCTGCAACCGCCCGTCGCCGGTCTCGCGCGCCGACAGGGTGGCATCGGCTTGAATCACGCGTACCGGGCCCGCGTCCAGGTCGCGGTAGTAGCTGGCATATCCATTGACACCGCGCGTGTCGGGCAGGTCGCCGTCGAGCAGCGCATCGAGCGGCCGGTAGTCGATGCTGTAGCGGTTGGCGCCCATGCCGAACGACCAGAAATCCCGGTTCCAGCCGAGCGATCCCGCAACCCGCGATCCGTCGCCGGGCCGCCCCTGGGTCCGGGTCATCGCCGCGTCCAGCGCGTAGTTCAGGCCCGATGTCTCACGCCCCTGGCCCCGCACCGCCAGCAGCGTGTTGCGCAGTCCGGGCCGCTCGGTTCCGACAAGCATCCCACTCAGGCTGTGCGCCGCATCGAACTCGCGCTCGGCGCGCACCGCATAGTCGGTGCGCTGCGACGGCCCCCGGGTCGCCAGTGCGCCGACCTGGTAGCCGCTGGCGCGCGTGAAAAGCTTGGCACCGTAATCGAAGTCCGGTATTCGGGTCGAGTAGAAGTAGCCGCGCTGCTCCCCGAAGTACGCTGCCCCCTCCTGGAAGAACGGCCGCGGGTCGGCGCGGAACTTCTCGTTGTAGTTGAAATTGACATTCGTGATGGCGCTCTCGACCTGGCTGAAGTCGGGGTTGAGCGACAACACGCCGGTCAGGTTGGGCCTGGGCTGGTAGCGCAGTTCGGCACCGGCGTTGACGAGGGTGTCCCGCACGCGGCCCTGCTTGTCCGGCGTGTTGCGGCCCGCCAGCAGATACGGCATCAGCGTCCACGGCTGGCTCGTGGCGGTGCCGGGCATCTGCAGCCCGACAAGACGGCCCATCTCCTCCGGCAATGCCCGCACCGTGACGTCGGCCCACCGGCTCCATTCGGTGGTGCGGTGGTGGTAACGCAGGAAATTCACGCCGAAGCTCGTGGCACCCTGCTCGAAATTCAGGATTCCAAATGGAATCGCGATTTCCGCCGACCAGCCGTATGCCGTACGCACGGCGGCGGCCTGCCAGTCTCCCTTCCAGGCCAATTGGCGCGCCCGTCCGCCAGCGATCGCGTCGTTCTGCACACCGTCGGCGTTGACGCTGTAGCTCGAGATCTCGCGGTGCGACAGATAAGGGTCGAGTTCGACGACCACCTGGTCGTCCAGCCCCAGGCCGGCGCCCCGGCGCGTCTGCAGGGCCTGGATCGCCTGGGGCCGGCTGTCGAAGATCCGGAATCCGAAGTACAGGAATTCACGGTCAGCGATCACCAGCACTTCGGTCTGCTCGGACGGCCAGCGTTGCTGCTCCGAGATCCAGAAGCCATCCGCCCTGGCGGCGTTTTTCCACGCCGCGTCGTCGAGGGCTCCGTCGAGCACCGGGCGAATCGCGGTCTGCGGAACCTGCAGGATGCGCGAGCGCCCCAGTGGCGGCCGCGGCTCCGATTGCGCCGTTCCCATTGCCGCGTCGGGTCCCGACTGGGCGGTGGCCGGCTCCGGCCGAAAGGCGTTGTCGCGTGTGTCGGGGGCGGCCTGGGCCGGCACGATCAGCGACGCGAGCATGATCAGCGCGATTCGGATGGACATGACCCGCGATTCCTGGAATAGATGTTGTTTGCGTGCCGTTCGCTGGCGCCGCAGCGTCCTGTGCGTTCCAGCGCAACCATTATTGCCGGCGCTGCCGCATGGCGACACGATTCCCGCCCACGCGCACCTTGGTGTGCACTGCGGGGAACGGCACAGGTCCGTCAGGCGCTACATCGTGAATCAGGGACGGAAGATGACCGTGCCGAGCGCCAACACCGGTGCGACCCACCGCCCCCGAGCCAACGCCAACGGTCAGACGGCCGCCTCGGCAGGCCAGCTGCTGAGGCCGGGGCAATGCGGGAATTCGATGCCTGCACCGATACCCCGGCCGATCGCACGCTGCACCTGCGACAGCAACATCGGCGCCGCGCGGCCCGGTTCCGAATATCCAGCCGCCGTGGCCGACGGACGACTGTGGTGCGCAGGGCGCAGACGGTGCCGGGGAGAGTGCCCCGGACTGAAGCGGATCAGCCCACGCAGCATCCGAGCATGCGCGCGATCGACGCACCGGTGGGTGAACGCGCCTACCGGCGATGCACACCTGCCGTGGGTCGGGCTGTGCCGATGGTGCTGCCGCGCGCGGGCGCCGCGAAAGCCCGGGCGAGCGATGCGGCAGGACCCAGCCATGCCATTTGTTCGTGCCTGCGCCGGCAAAGTGGAGGTTTTGAGGATGGCCACGGGGGCGGTATCTGGGCTCATGGAGTTGAATTTCCCATCCTCTTCGAGCAAAATCTGCGCCATTCGCTGATGTGGGTCATCCGTATCGGAACTACGAGATCCGGCGCAGCCTGATTGCATAGCGCGGACTCGGCCTACCACGCTGAGGTGAACTTGATGAATCGAAACATGACGGGGTTCGCCTGCATCGCACGCGGCGCTGCGCTGAGTGCGCTGTTGGCAATCGCGCCGCTGGCCTGGGGGCAGAACCTCGGCTTCGTGGTTGTGGCCGAAGGGTTGACCGCGCCGCTGCACTTCGAAGAGGCGGGCGACGGTAGCGCGCGCCGCTTCATCGCCCAGCAAGACGGCGTGGTTCGTGTCCTTGGCGCCGACGGGCGGCTTGCGCCCGAGCCGCTGCTCGACCTGCGCCCACGCATGCTTGCGCTCGAACAAGGCTTCGAGGAACGCGGGCTGCTCGGGTTCGCGCTGCACCCGCAGTTCGCACGCAACGGCCGCGTCTTCGCCACCTATTCGGCGCCGCTGCGCGCAAGTGCGCCGCCGAGCTGGAACCACACGCGGCGCGTTTCCGAATTCACCGCCAGGCCGGGCGACTTGTCGCGCATCGATATCGCTTCCGAGCGTGTGCTGCTCGAAGTCGATTGGCCGAGCCGCAAGCACAACGGCGGCGCGCTCGGCTTCGGCCCGGATGGGCATCTGTACATCGGGTTCGGCGACAGCGGCGCTTCGCACGGCATCGGGCCGAAAGTACTCTGGGAAGCGTTCGACGTTCCGGCCGAGGCGCTCGGCTGGGACCATCTGGCGCAGGACCGCGAGTCGTTGTTCGGCAAGATCCTGCGCATCGACGTGGATCGCGGCTTCCCCGGCTACGCGATCCCGCGTGGCAATCCGTTCGCTGAAGGGCAAGGCCGGCGCGAAGTGTTTGCCTGGGGCTTGCGCAACCCGTTTCGGATCGCGTTCGACCGCAACGGCAGCGGCGACTTCTACGTCACTGCCGTCGCCGAGACGCTGTGGGAAGCGGCGTACCGCGTACGCGGGCCGGGCAATTTAGGCTGGCCGCTGATGGAGGGTGCACATTGTGTCGATCGCCTGCGCCCGCGCCAGCCACCCGCCACTTGCGCCGACCGCGATGGCGCCGGAACAAAACTCGAGCTGCCGGTCGTCGAGTACCCGAACATGCAGGCGTCGCACCCCGCGTCCAAGCTCGGCATCGTCGGCGTCGGCACCGCGATCACCGGCGCGCTGATGGTGCGCGGCGCGCCATTGCCACGCCTGGCAGGCCGGCTGCTCGTCGCCGACTGGAGCGCGACGTTTCAGCAGCCTTCGGGCCAACTGTTCGTCGCGCAGCCGCCGGCCGACGGCGCCGTGCCCTGGCCGATGACGCGTGCGCTGCAACTGACCACCCGCATCATCGGGCTCACCGAAGACCGCGCCGGCGAAGTCTACGTGCTGACCAACGAGACCTTCGGCCCCTACGGAACCACCGGTCGCGTACTGCGCCTGGTGGACCGGCCCTGATCGCGCGCCGCCGGCGCATCGAAGGTCAGCATTGCCGATAGCCGTTTCCCGATGGCCGGCGGTATCGAGCACGCGCCGTTGCTGGCGTTGATGGGAGAGCTGCTGGCATTGCGGTCGGAACGCATCATGGCAAACTGCTGGCCTGCCCCCCTATCACTCATAGTGAGTCCACATGCGCAAGACCCGAACCGTCCGCTCTTTCGCAAAGACTTCGTACACCATGCGATGCTGAATATTGATGCGGCGTGAATACGCACCGGCAAGGTCTCCGACCAGCTTTTCGAATGGTGGCGGCTTTTGAAACGGATCGGCTGCAAGAACCGCAAGCAAATCCTGTGCCTTTGGTTTGAGTCCACTGGCGGCAAGCTTCCTGGCGTCTTTCACGGCTTGCTTTGCAAACACGACCGTCCAAGCTACCACTTGAGCACTTTCGCACTTTTTGCGAGGGGCTCCGCCATGCCTTTCTTGATCGATTCGCGCATGCCCGGAACGGCAAGCAGAAACAGGGTTTCCTGGATGGCACTCCAGTCTTCGGCACTGAGCAATACGGCGCTGCAGCGTTTTCCAGATATCGTGATTGGCTGATGAGACTCTGCCGTTTCGTCGATGAGTCGGTACAGGTTTGCGCGCGCCTCGCTTACGGTGTGTATATGCATTTTGACCTCCAACGAAGAACAAAATGGTACGTTATAGCGTACGCAATGTCAATGGGGAAGTCTTGACCTGCCCCCCCTGAACCGTACCCGCCATATTTCCAGGAAGTCACTCGGGCGATGCCCTCAGCGCCCCCTCCAGACCGGTTCGCGTTTTTCGGCAAAGGCGCGCGCACCCTCGAGCTGATCTTCCGACGAGTACAGCCGGTCCACCGTTGGCAGCTGGCGTTTGGTGATACGGTTCAGCGCATCCTGAAAGCGCATGTTCTCCGCTTCGCGCACTACTTCCTTGATGGCGGCATACACCAGCGGCGGACCCGATTCCAGCAGCCGAGCCAGCTCCCAGGCCCCGGCCAGCAGGTCGGCCGGCGTGGTGATCTGTTTCACCAGCCCCCAGCGCAGGGCTTCTTCGGCGTCAAACCAGCGGCCGGTCAGCAACAGGTCCATCGCCACATGGTAGGGAATACGTTTGGGCAGCTTGATCGAAGCCGCGTCGGCCACCGTGCCGGAACGGATTTCGGGCAGCGCGAAGCTGGCATTGTCGGAACACAGGATCAGGTCGCACGAAAGCGCCAGTTCCAGCCCGCCGCCGCAGCAGATGCCGTTGACCGCGCAGACCACCGGCTTGTTGAGGTTGGGCAGTTCCTGCAGCCCGCCAAAACCCCCGACGCTGTAATCGCCATCGACCGCATCACCCGCCGCGGCTGCCTTGAGGTCCCAGCCGGGGCAGAAGAATTTTTCACCCGCGGCGCGCAGGATACACACGCGCAGGTCGTCGTCGTCCCGGAATTCGCGGAACATCAGACCCATCATCCGGCTGGTTGCCAGGTCGATCGCATTGGCCTTGCCGCGCGCGAGCGTCACCTCGAGGATCGCCCCCTCGCGCCGGGTCAGGATCGGGCCATTGGTCAGCATCGTCATCTTTGCCATCACAGTGCCTTTCGTACCAGTGCATCGACCGCGACCGCACCTTCGGTGCGCACCAGGATCGGGTTGATTTCAATTTCTTCCAGATCGGTGCGCGCCAGCATCAGCGCGCCCAGCGCCACGGCCATCGCCGCGACCGCGGCCATGTCGGCCTTGGCCCGGCCGCGATAACCGTCGAGCAGTGGCCACAGCTGCAGCCGCCGCATTGCCGCCAGCATCTCATCCGCAGTCGCAGGCAGGATCAGCGTCACCGTATCGGCCAGCACCTCGGCCGCCACACCACCCATTCCCAGCGTCAGGCTGACGCCATAAACCGGATCCCGGCGCAGGCCGAGCAGGATCTCTGCTACGGTGCCGGTGACCATCTCCTCGGCCAGGTAACCAGTGGCACCCGCCATATCCGCCTGTCCCTGCAGCGACGTGAGGCCCAGGCGCACCGCCCCGGCCTCGGTCTTGTGGGCAAAACCGAGGCCCTTGAGTGCAAGCGGCGCAGTGAGGGCATCGGCCTTTTCCTGCAGCTCGGCCAGCGTCGCCGCCATGACCGAACGCGGCACGGCCACACCCGCGCTGGCCAGCAGCGCCTTGCCTTCGGCTTCGGAGAGTGTCGCGGTGTTGCGCGGCGCGATGGCCGCGGCCGGCCGCCAGCCTTTGGCACCGGCGGGCGTCTGCGCCGCCCGGATCGCGCCCAGCGCGGTTTCCAGCCCCAGCAGCGGCGCGATGCCCTGGTCCATCAGCGCCACCGCGCGATCCTCGGAGAAGTTCTCGGGCAAGGACGCCACCGGGAATGCCGGCTTGCCAGTAGCCTGTGCCGCGGCGACGATGGCATCCAGCGCCGGCTGGAACGAAGAGGGGTCACACCGGTCCGGGCGCGGCGGGTCGATCAGGTAGATGCCGGCGTCGTAGTCCCGCAGCATGGTGGTGAAGACCGCCGTCGTACGCGGCCGGTCACCCCAGATGAAGGTGTGGTAGTCCAGCGGGTTGGCGATGGCCACGATCGGCCCGAGGATTTCGCCCAGTTGTTCCCGTGTGCCCTGGCTCGGCGGCTCGAAGTCGAGCCCCAAAGGTGCGGCCAGATCGGCGACCAACCCGGCCTCGCCACCTGAACAGGACAAGGAACAAATCCTTCGCCCGATCTGCGGCCCGTGGGTGTGGAAAATCTTCAGCGTTTCAATCAGTTCTGACAGCGTGTTGACCTCGGCCACGCCGGCCTGACGCAGAAAGGCGCTCGACGTTGCGCCGCCGCCGGCCAGTGAGGCGGTATGCGAGGCGGCCGCCGTGCGCGAAAGCGCGGTCTTGCCCGACTTCAGGCAAACCACCCCCTTGCCCGCTGCCCGCGCCGCCTCGGCCAGGGCCGCAAAGGCCGGCGCATCGTCGATGCCCTCGACATACATGCCGATCGCCGTGACCCGCGGGTCCGCCAGCAGGGCACCCGCAAGTTCGGCCAGCCCGACCTGCGCGGCATTGCCCAGGCAGGCGACATAAGCGACCGGCAGGGCCCGTGCCTGCATCGTCAGATTGATGACGATGTTCGACGACTGGCTCAGCAGCGCCACCCCCCTGCCCACGCGCCGCCCGCCATGCTGGTCGGGCCAGAGCAGCGCGCCGTCGAGGTAGTTGATCACCCCATAACAGTTCGGCCCGAGGATGGCCATGTCGCCCGCCGCGGCGACCAGATCCGCCTGCAACTGCGGCTCGCCCGCCTCGGTCCACCCGCTCGCAAAACAGACCGCGCCGCCCGCACCCATGGCGGACAATTCGCGCACCACAGCGACGGTCGCGTGGCGGTTCACGCCTATGAAGGTCGCATCCGGCGCTTCGGGCAGGGCGGCCAGCGAGGCATGGGCCGGCAGGCCTCCAACCACCGGCTTCGTCGGATGCACCGGCCACACCGGTCCGGCGAATCCCATCTTCTGGCATTGGGCGATGACGTTCTCGGCCCAGACCGCGCCCAGGACGGCGATCGACCGCGGGCGCAGCAGGCGGGTGAGGTTACGCTTCACCGGTGTACCTTCACGCTTCGAACTGCGGTGCCGAGTACCTTCGGGTGGCCGGGCGGAGTCTCATGCGTGTTCCTGGCCGGGCGCAAAGTCGTCCGTGTCTTTCGCATTTCTACCCACCCAGAGGCCGCAGCAGTTCGCGGCTGATGATGTGGCGCTGGATCTCGCTGGTGCCCTCCCATATCCGCTCGACGCGGGCATCGCGCCAGATCCGCTCCAGCGGCAGATCGTCCATCAGGCCCATGCCGCCGTGGATCTGTATCGCCTCGTCGGCGACCATCGCCAGCACCTCGGTGGCCTTGAGTTTTGCCATCGCCATGTCGGCTTCGGTGACGCTGCCCTGGTCGAACTTCCAGCCCGCCTCGCGCGTCAGGAGTTCCGCGGCTTTCAGCTCCATCGCCATGTCGGCGAGCTTGAAGGACACACCCTGAAACTTGCCGATCTGCTGGCCAAACTGGCGCCG
>JANLQZ010000003.1:0-2600 GCA_031368125.1 Betaproteobacteria bacterium | reverse complement strand
GCCGGGCGAGGGGCGCAGGCCCACCACACCACACAGGGCGGCCGGGATGCGCAGCGAGCCGCCGGTGTCGGAGCCGGTGCACAGCGGCAACATGTCGGTGGCCAGCGCGGCCGCCGAGCCACCCGACGAACCGCCGGCATTACGCGTCGGGTCGAACGGGTTGCCGGTCGCGCCCCACACCGGGTTGCGGGTATTGGCGCCGGCACCCATGTCGGGCACGTTGGTCTTGGCGGTGACGATGGCGCCAGCCGCGCGCAGCCGCGCCACCAGCAGGTTGTCGCTGGCCGGCACATGGCCGCGCAGGCCAATGTTGCCGTGTGTGGTGAGCAGGCCGGCCGTGTCCTGCAGGTCCTTCACGCCCAGTGGCAGCCCGTGCAGCGGCCCCAGCGGCGCGCCGCGCATCACCTGCCGCTCGGCCTGCCGCGCGGCCTGGCGCGCCCGCTCGAAGTCGGTGGCGCAGATCGCATTGACGGCCGGGTTCAGGCGCCCGATGCGTGTGATGCAGGCGTCGAGCAGCTCGAGCGGCGACACCTGCCGTGCGCCGATCAGGCGGCGCAGTTCGACGGCGGAGTTTTCCACCAGGGTGGGAGAGGTCATTTCATGGCTCCTGTGCGGGGATGTTCCGGTAGCGGTTGCGTGTTGTCTTGCTGAATGCCGCCGTGCCGGCCGCTCAACGGGCACCGAATGCCGTGTCGAGAAACAGCGACGCGTGCTCGCGTGGCGGGCAACGCCAGTATTGTGGCGGGGCAGCCACCTGCGCGCCGAGCAGCGCCGCCGCGTGCCATGGCCAGCGCGGGTCGTACAGCATGGCGCGGGCCAGCGCGACCAGGTCGGCCTGGCCGAGCGCGAGGATCTGTTCGGCCTGCTGCGCCTCGGTGATCAGGCCCACGGCCATCGTGGCCATGCCGGTGGCCTGTTTCACCGCCTGCGCAAACGGCACCTGGTAGCCGGGGCCCAGCACCGGCTTTTGCAGCGGCGATACACCGCCAGACGAGACGTCGATCCAGTCCGCGCCGCGTTGTTGTAGCGCCTGCGCCAATACGATGGTCTGGTCGAGGTCCCAGCCGCCGTCGACCCAGTCGGTGGCCGATACCCGTACACCGACCGGCCGGTCGTGCGGGAAGCTTGCGCGCACCGCGTCGAACACCTCGAGCGGGAACCGCATGCGGCGCTCGAGCGACCCGCCGTATTCGTCGCTGCGTCGGTTGGCGATCGGCGACAGGAACTGGTGCAGCAGGTAACCATGCGCCGCGTGTAGCTCGATGCCGTCCAGGCCCAGGCGGGCCGCCCGGCCGGCGGCAGTGGCAAAGGCGTCGCGGATGCGGCGCAGGCCGCTGGTGTCGAGTGCCAGTGGTGCCGCCTCGCTGGCCTTGTGCGGCAGCGCCGACGGCGCCTCGGCCAGCCAGCCGCCCTGTGCCAGCGCCATCTGCTGGCCACCCTGCCACGGCACCTGGCTCGACGCCTTGCGCCCAGCGTGTGCGAGTTGCATCACGACCGGAATGCCGGAGTGCTGGCGGATGGCCGCCAGCACCGGCCTGAGCGCGGCTTCGGTGGCGTCGTTCCACAGGCCCAGACAGCCCGGGGTGATGCGGCCGTCGCGCTCGACTGCCGTGGCTTCGATGAACAACAGGCCGGCGCCCGACAGCGCGAGGTGGCCCAGGTGGACCATGTGCCAGCTCGTGGCCGCGCCGTCCTCGGCCGAGTACTGGCACATCGGGGCGACGACGATGCGGTTGGGCAGCGTCAGGCCGCGCAGCGTGAAAGGGGAGAACAGGGTGCTCATGGGTGGTTCGCGGAGTTGCCAGGGTGGGTTGTGCCATTTTCCACCAGTGCAGGATCGCGCCGGTGGACCGGCGCTTGCAGCACGGCGGTTCAATTTGTCATGCCGGCCAGCCTTGTCGCCATGACGCGAAGCACCGGCGCCAGGCCGGGCGCGCCGCGCGATCTTGACAGCCCACCACGCGACGCGCACCATCTGATTCCGCGCCGTCCCGGCGCGGGGCGGCCCGCCTGGAGCCCGGCTGTCCAACCCTTGCCGAGGAACTGCCATGCTCGAAACATTGCGTCCGGATCCCACCTTCCACCCGTCTGCGCGCCTGGCGATGGAAGCCGAGGCCGAACAAATCGCCTACACGGTGCTGTTGTCGCCCGACCGGTCGCGGCCCGATGCGCTGGCGGTGGTCGACGTGGACCCGGCATCGAAGACCCGCGGCTCGGTGCTGAGCCGGCTGGACATGCCGAACCGCGGCGACGAGTTCCACCACTTCGGCTGGAACGCCTGCAGCTCGTCGCTCTCGCCGATGTCGGGCCATGCGTTCCTGCAGCGCCGTTACCTCATCATTCCGGGCATCCGTTCGTCGCGTATCTACATCGTCGATACCCAGCCCGACCCGCGCGCGCCCAAACTCGTCAAGACGATCGAACCCGAGGAGTTGTTGCGCAAGACCGGTTACTCGCGGCCGCACACCGTGCACTGCGGACCCGAAGGCATCTACATCAGCACCCTCGGCGGTGCGGGCAAGGACGGCACCGACGGCCCGCCCGGTGTGTTCATCATGGACTGCGAGACCTTCGAGATCCGCGGACGCTGGGAGATCGAC
>JANLQZ010000929.1:0-8402 GCA_031368125.1 Betaproteobacteria bacterium | reverse complement strand
CGAACTGCGCGCCGCTGATCTGTGTGCAGGCGTCGGTGACAGCCTGCACCACGGCCTTGAGGTCCAGCGTCGCGACCAGGTTCAATCCGATCCGGCTCAGCAGTTCCAGCACCCGGCTTTCGTCGCGCAGGGCTTCTTCGGCGCGCCGCTGTTCGGTGATGTCCCTGAAGGTCCACACACGTCCCTTGACTTGTCCGTCCACCAGCTGCGGCCGCGACTGGCGTTCGATGATGCGGCCGTCCGTCGGCTGCAGCAGGTCGAAGGTGGTGGGCGGGGATTCGCGCTGGATCGCGAGCACGCGGGCCTTGAAAGCGGCAGGATCGGCAAATCGCGCCGCCGTCAGGTCGACGTGGCCGCCGTGGTCGAGCGACTGCAGCGCGCCGTCCGTCAGCTGCCACATCTGCAGGAATTTCTGGTTGTGGCCGGTGATGTTGAAGTGCGCATCGGTCACCATGATGCCGTCGGTGGTCGAATCCAGGGTGGCCTTCAACATCGAGAGCGACAATGCCAGCTCTTCGGTCTTGCGTTCCAGCGCGTCGCGCGCCCCGAGCAGCTCTTCCTCGGCGCGCTGGCGCGCCTTGAGGATGGAGGCCGCGTTGGACAGCGCGACCGCCCGGAGCAACTCGTCCTCGTCGTCGCCGGCCATGTCAGCCGCCAAGCAGACGTGCGGCCAGTGCGGTGCCCGACACACGCGCGCGGATCTTGGCAAAGGCGGTGTCGCGGCTGGTGGAGGTGTCGTCGCAAAAAGGCGAGAAACCGCAGTCGTCGGTGCTGCCCAGTTGCTCGACCGGAATGTAGCGCGCGGCTTCGACAATACGGTCGCGCACTTCTTCCCGGGTCTCGATGCGTGGATCGATCGGCGCCACGACGCCGACGAAGATGCGCTGGTCGGGCAACATGTGGCGGCCGATGATCTTCAGCACGCGCGCGCGATCGGCTTCGCCGGCCAGGGCCACGTAGAAATTGCCGGCCTTGAGCTGGAACAGGCTGGGCAGCAGCTCGGCGTAGTCGACATTGGCGCTGTGGGTGGAGTCGCAGTCGCTGCCCGGGCAGGTATGTATGCCGATGCGTTGGCGCTCGGCCGCCGAGAAGCGCGACAGGGCCAGGTTGTTGAGGTCGATGAAGCTGTTCAACAGCAGCCCCGAAGGGTCGATCTTCATCGCCAGGCGACCTTCGGTGAAATCGATCTGCACCACGTGCGCGCCCTTTTGCAGGCAGCGGCGCACTTCGGTTTCGTGTTCGCGCAACAGGTCGTCGATGAACTGGTCGCGCGAATAACCGGGCAGGCCTTCGGCCGGGTACATCAGGCTCAGGGCCGAGGGAGAAATCACGGCCTGCTTGATCGGGCGGGTTGAGAAGCGCATCGCCAGGTCCATGAAGCTGTCGGCGAAGCGCTCGTAGCGAAACGGACCGGACGTGAGCCGCGGCATGCGGCGCACGTGGCCCGCCGAAAAAGGGATCTTGAAGCCATCTGGCGCGGTATTGCGCGCACCGTGCACGCAATAGGTCCAGAAGTTGTGGTACTTGCGTTGTTCGCCGTCCGTGATGACTGGGGACCCGGTCGCCTCGAAGCGTTCCACGGTGTCGCGGACCGCCGCTTCGTACGCCGGGTCCAGGGACGGGTCCTGGAAGTGGCCCGCTTGTTCGATCGCGCCCACCAGGGCGCGGGGGCGCGGAATGCTTCCAATCGGCTCGGTGGGGATGTCCATGCGACCATGGTAGCGGCGAATTTCCGCGCTCCGATCAAGTCGGGCACTCCTCCTACACGCATCTTCCTGCCTGCCTGATGCACAGCCGCGCGCTACGGCGCCAAGATGGGTGCACACGGGCGCGTTGCCACAGTGCGGCGCGATGGGATCCAACCTCACCACGGGACAACCACATGTACGACATCGACATCGACACAGACAACGGCACCGATCTTGAAGCGCTGTGCCGCGAACCGGACCACCGTGCGCGGCCGCCCGGCCTGGCCACCGTCAGCGGCAGTGTTGGCGTCCGGGCGCCTGACGCTGCCAGCGCACCGGCCGGCGGGCAACACGCCCAGGTGGCCGCAGCCGCGGGCCGCGCGCCCGCCACGCGGGCCTATTGGCACAACAGTTATGCCAGCGAGTCCTACTATGAACCCGAGCGCAGTTTCGAGGACTATGCGCCGGCGTACGAGCTCGGGTCGAGCAGTCGCGCGCAGGCGGCAGGCGACCAGGATTTCGACGCCGCCGAGCCGGAGCTGCGACGTGCCTGGGAGTCGCGCCGGGCTGGCTCCCGCCTGACCTGGGAGCAGGCCCGCGCGGCGATGCGTGCTGCGTGGCACCGGGTCGATGTGGATCTGGGCGATGCGACCGCCCGGTAACCGGCTGCGCAACGGTGCGCGTGGATAAGCCAGCCCTGGCGGCGGAAGCCGGGCCGCGCACGCGCCAGCTGCGCATCCTGCTGGCGGATGACAACTTCGACTTCGCGCAGAGTGTTGCGCTGCTGCTCGAGGCCAGCGGCTATGCGGTGGAGGTCCACCACGATGGCGAGCAGGCGCTGGCGCATGCGCCTGCCTTTTGCCCCGACCTGTGTTTCCTGGACATCGGCCTGCCTGGTCTGCATGGCTTCGAACTGGCCCGGCGCCTGCGCGCGCTGCCGGCCACCCGGGATGCGATTCTGGTTGCCGTGACTGGTTGGGGTCAACCCGAAGACCGGCGGCGTTCGCGCGACGCCGGGTTCCACCATCACCTGGCCAAACCGGTGGAGTTCGACCAGCTCATCGACTTGCTCGACAGCATCTACGGCGCCAGCGCGCCGCCCTGACCTGCGACACCGCCAGCCTGGGCATCCGGCCCGGCGGCCGGCGTGCTCGCGGGCAGCGTCATGCTCACAAATTCGCCGTCGAGCACCAGGTGCACCACGTGTGCCTGGGCCAGCGCCTGCACGTCGCTCCACGGCAGGGCCCGGTAAGCCATGTCGTTGGGCACGCCCTCGCCGGTGCCCGGCACGGTGTGGATCGACACCATCGCCTGGATGCCCGACAAATGCGCCCGCAGCGTCAGATCCACCGGGCTGGATGCGCCATCGGTGGCGGCGATCAGCGCGGCGGTCAGCACTTCGCGCAAGGCAGCCTGCGGCACACGCAGCGGGGCGTCGCCCACCTCGTTATGCACGGCAAAGCCGCGGAAGGTGAAATTGCTGCGCAACATGTTCAGGCAGTCGACCACACCACTGCCCAGCGGTGTGGATGCTTCGGTGTCGGGCGCGAGCCAGGACACCACATCGAGCGAGGAGGCGACCGCCCTGCGTGCCAGGACGTCGATGCGGGCCAGGCTTTCGCGGATCGGAGCGAGCTCGGTCTCGCCCGCATTGAGTTTTCGGTCCAGCACCTGGTAGATCAGGCCAATCGGTTGCAGGTCGACCACCAGATGGTGGCGCAGCACCGGAATCAGGCGGCGCGTCAGGGCGTAACGCGCGGCTTCGGCGGCGCCGGCCTGGGTCTGCGTCTCGGTCTTCATGGCGGTTCGTCCTTTGCGAGTCACACCGACGCCATCTTCGCACTAATCGCCCAGCTGGTCGAAAAATGACTGGCCGCCATGGTGGCGCTTGGCGTGGTACATCGCGGCGTCGGCCTTGGCGAGCAAGGCGTCGGCCGTGTCGCCATCCTTGGGCGCCACGGCAATACCGACGCTGGCGCGCACCGTCAGCGTTGTGTCCCCGATCCGGCACGGCGCCTGCACGGCATCGCGCAATTTGTGCACCAGGTGTTCCAGTTGCTCGCGGCTCGGGACCCCGGCCAGCAGGCACGCAAACTCGTCGCCACCCTGGCGGCTGACCATGTCGCGGGCGCGTACCGTGCGGGTCAGCCGCGCGGCCACGATCCGCAGCAGTTCATCCCCGGTGGCATGCCCATGGGTGTCGTTGATCGGCTTGAAGCCGTCGAGATCGAGGAACAACACCGCCAGGGGTTGGCGCTGCTGCATCGCCTCGGCCATCGCGGTACGCAGCTGCTGGATAAAAAATGCGCGGTTGGGCAGCGAGGTCAGGCCGTCGTGCAGCGCCAGGTAACGGGCACGGTCCTGGCTGGCCCGGGTGCCGGCGAGTTCGTCGCGCGTCTGCGCAATGGCCACGCGGCTGTCCAGCAGAGCCTGTTCGAGTTGCTGGCGCACACGGTGGTGGCGCTCGAGCCGCATGTGCGCTTGCTCCAGTGCCAGGGCGCATTCCATCAGGGCCGACCGGTGCAGTGCGCCGTCGCCGGCAATCGGTGCCGGGCCGGAGCCCGGCATGGGCGCGTCGGCCATGTCCCGCAGCTTCGTGGCCACCGCGATCAGCAGCCGGTCGCAGTCCGCGATCGTGGCGCCCGTTGGCAGCACCGGCAGCGCCATGCGTGCTGGAAACCCGACATCGATGTCCAGCGTCGTGCGCAAAGGGTGCGGCGACCTCGGCGCGACTGGGGCATTGGAATCAGCGGGCAACATGCGTCCCTTGTGGATGCGCCACGCGGCGCGGCGCGGCGGCCGGCGGCACCACGTGCGCCTGTCGTGCGCCCTGCGCGTGCGCAGGCGCGTCACCGGCGCCGGGAAGCGGCAAGTTGGAGCGTTTCTTCATCCGGTGGATGCTAGACCGCGCGGGCATGCGCAGCAACCGTTGCTGTCCTATTCGATTGTCGGAATGGGCCTACGCGGCATCGGCCCCGAAGCGGCATGAACCGGCTACCATGCCCGTGCCAACCACTGTCCAGGACTGCTCGCCGCCACTGCCCATGACCAGACGCCATCCGTGTTGAACTGCCCTCCACCTGAGCTCCACCACCCATGCGTATCCGCACCCACCTGGTCCTGATGGCGGCGGCCATCCTCTTGCCGGTGGTGCTGGCGGGGGGTATCGCGCTGGAGAGAATACGGGACGGGGAGCGCCAATCGGCCTTGCGCGGACTGCGCGAGACGGTGCGGGCCACCGCATTGCTGGTGGACCGCGAGGCGCAGGGCGCATTGTCGGCGCTGCGGGTGCTGGCAAGTTCACAGCACCTCGAAGTGCAGGACCTGCGCCGCTTTCATGGCGTGCGACGGCGCTGAACCAGTCGCCCGACGGCTGGACCCTGCTGCTCGATGCCGAGGGCCGCGAGGTGCTCAACACGCTGGTGCCGTTCGGCACGCCGATGCCGACCGCCGCCGAACCGGGGCTCGCACGCCAGGTGCTGTCCGGCCGCCAGCCGGTGGTCACCGATCTGCTGCCGGGACCGGTCTCGGGCAAGTTGCGTATCACGGTCAATGTCCCGGTCATGACCGGCAACGGCACGCCGTACGTGCTGGCACAGGCGATCGGCGTGGAGCGCTGGCAGCAGGTGGCGCTGCAGCCTGCGGTGCCGGAGGATTGGATCGTCGCCGTGATCGACCGCCAGGGCCACTTCATAACGCGCAGCCACATGACCGGCGCGCTGGTCGGCAAACCGGCCAGGCCGGAACTCGTCGCCGCGGCGGCGGCGACCGATGCCGGAATGATCCGGCACTCCACTGTCGAGGGCGTCGAATCCTACGACGCGTTCGCGCACTCCGCCCTGACCGGCTGGACGATCGCGGTGGCCGCACCCGTCGCCTCCGTAGATGCCACGGCGACCAGGGCATTGTGGCTGGCCGCGCTGGGCATGCTGATTGCGCTGGCCACTGCGGCTGTGGCGGCGGCGTTGTTCGGCCGGCGCTTCATCCAGGCGAGCGACGCTGCCGGGCGGGCCGCGGTGTCGCTGGGTCGCGGCGAGACCCCACGGGAAGAACACAGCCCGATCCGCGAAGTCAACGTGCTGCAGGCCCACCTGCGCGACGCCGGCACGCTGCTGGAGCAAGAACGCCATAGCCGCCTGGCCGCCGAGACCGAGCGCATGCGCCTGCTCGAGAGCGAAACCCGGGCCCGGGAAGCGGCCCAGGCGCAGGTGCTTGCGAAAGACCAGTTCCTGGCGATGCTCGGCCATGAACTGCGTACCCCGCTGGCGGCGATTTCCGGCGCCGCCGCGCTGCTCGAAGCCGACGCGACCGACCGCGCGCGCCGGGCGCGCAACCTGGAGATCATCCAGCGCCAAAGCCACCACCTGGCCCATATCGTGAACGACCTGCTGGATGCCGGTCGCCTGATGGCAGGCAAGATCGTGCTCGACACCCACCCGGTCAACCTGGCCGAATGCGTGCACCACTGCGTGCAGGCCCTGCGCGCGTCGGGCGCGGCCAGCGGGTTCGAACTGGTGGTGCAGGCGCAGGAGGTGTGGGTGGCTGGCGACGCGGTGCGCATAGAGCAGATCGTCAACAACCTGATCAACAACGCGCTCAAGTTTTCGCCGCCGGGCGCCCGCATACAGGTCACGGTGGAGCACGACGGCGCCGCGCAGCAGGCGGTCGTGTGCGTCAGCGACCCCGGCGCCGGTATGGCGCCGGAGTTGCTGGAGCGTATCTTCGAGCCGTTCTTCCAGGGCCCGGCGCCTGCGAACCGCACCCAGAGCGGCCTGGGCATCGGCCTGGCGCTGGCGGCGCAACTGGTCGCGCTGCATGGCGGCGTGCTCGGCGCGCACAGCCCGGGGCCGGGATCGGGCAGCACCTTCCGCTTCACGATTCCGAGTATTGCCGCGCCGCCGGTCAGCGCGGCCACAGGCGCGCAGGCGCCAGATCGGCTGGGCCGTCTGGTGTACGTGGAAGACAACACCGATGCGCGCCAGACCATGGCGGAATTGCTGCGCGCCTTCGGTTACGAAGTGGTGGAAGTGGCTGACGGCGCCAGCACATTGCCCACTGTGTTGTCCGTCGAGCCGGACGTGGTGGTGCTCGACATCGGGCTGCCCGACATGGACGGCTACGAGGTCGCCCGGCGGCTGCGCGAGCACCCGCGCACTTGCCACATCCCGCGTATTGCGCTGACAGGGTACGGGCAGTCCGGCGACAGGGACATGGCCGCGCGTGCGGGCTTTGCGGCGCACCTCGTCAAGCCGGTGGATGCATTCGAACTGGCGCGCGCGATCGAGGCCTTGCTCGCGACTTCGACCACCGACAGGGCCTGACCGGTGTTCGGGCGCAGGCGAGGCACCGGTCTTGGTGTTGGCCCGGCGGGCAGGCGCGGGCGTGGTGTCGCAGTGCGCGCCGCCACGGCAGTGTGGCGCCATAGATGCAAGCCAGTGCGCAGGTAGGAGCATTCCGACGTCGGCGCGCGCGGTTGTGACGCCGCACAAGCGACGCCCGGGAATGGCGCGCAACGGCCGACCCGCCTAAGCTGTGCATATCCTCACACACCCCGAGCGAAGGTCTGGCCCAAGCACCTCCCTGCCGAGAAAAATCCATGAACACACCACGCACCCGCACCAACGGCCTGAAACACATCTACCGCGAGAATGCGACGCAACTCTCG
This sequence comes from Betaproteobacteria bacterium, assembly GCA_031368125.1. GTDB lineage: Bacteria > Pseudomonadota > Gammaproteobacteria > Burkholderiales > Burkholderiaceae_C > CAISIP01. The sequence goes on along the minus strand of JANLQZ010000929.1, from coordinate 1,049 downwards.
GCCGGTTACGCACAGTTGAACCGCCGCCTGCTCGAACTGGAATTGGCCAGCGTCCGAAGCCAGCGCGCGATCGAGCAGCTGTTGCGCCGTCTGAACGCCTGACCCGGGTCGCGCCGCGCACGAAGGCAGGTGCCTGTGCCTTCGATGGCAGCCGCGCCGCGCCGCCTGCCCGCTACCCGGCAATGCGCCGCTCGACCGCATCGTCCGGCGGCGTGTGTTTTTGGGCCGCGCCAGCTTCTGGTCTGGCTTTCGCGGGCGCCGCCTCGGCGGCCCGGCGCAAGAAGGCGTCATAACGCGACGCGAACAGTGCCGGCGCCTCGAAGTAGGGCAGCGCACCGGTACCGAACACCTCGACGGTCCAGTTGTCGGGCACTTTGCCGTGTGCCAGGCCGTCGTAGCTCGTGAAGTCGCCGCGCACGCCACGCGCAATCCACACCGGCTGTGGCAGGCGCGGATACAGCTTGGCAATGCCGCGCGTAAAAAGCGCGCCGGCGATAAATGCCAGTGGTGCAAAACGCGCGCCCGGCTGGCGCACGGTGCGCAGGCTGTAGGCGAACAACTGCTGGTCGATCGCCGTCGATCCCCATGCCCGCCGCAGGAAATAACGCATCGATGCCTCATTGGTGAGCAGGCGGAACAACGCCTGCGACCACCAGGGTGCCTCGAGCACGCGGCGCAGCAGCGGTTTGTCCCTGGTGCGGCCGGACTCGTAAGGCTCGGGCCAGATCACATCCAGACCGGTCGGGCTGACCAGTGCCACACTGGCGAACCACTCGGGCTGCAGCAGTGCGGCCAGCGCCGCGAACTCGCACGACACCGACACCGCCATCAGATCGACCGGGCGGCGGAATCCCGCGTCGCGCAGATGCGCCACCGTGCGCAATATCGCATTGGCCATGGCCTTGGGCGTGTATTCCAGCGCGCCGCGTTCGGACGAGCCAAAACCCGGCAGTTCCATCGCCACCACCGGGCGCCTGGAACCGTAACGCTCGAACACCGGACGCATTTCGGCGGCCGAAGCCGCCGCGTTCACGCTGTGCACGAGCAGC
>JANLQZ010000828.1:0-3204 GCA_031368125.1 Betaproteobacteria bacterium | reverse complement strand
CATTGCATCAAGAACCGCTGAAGCGCTAAGCACGCTACAAAGCAGCACAGCCCCCGAAGGCACCTCTTCGGTTAGCTCAAACATCGAACGTCTGGTGTCTGGAAACTTGACCGACCGCCTTCAGTTTTTTGCAGGCAGCGTCGAGGCCCTTGAAGGTCAGGTATCGCAGAGTGCCGTCACAATAATTGGACCGGTCAAATGTTTTTCCCCCACTCTCCTGCACCAGTCCCCCCGTCAAACCGCCCTTTCCGACACACGTATAACCCGTTGTTTTCAAACGCGTTCTGCGTGTGCCAAATCGACACGGTTCTCCACTATTCTTTGAGAGCAGAGAGCAGAACGGAATCGAAACGGGGCAAAAGCGGCCAGATTTTCGGCATGCCACGGACGCCGTGGCACACGCAGAACCGCCCGGAACCCCGCGTGGCGCGGGGAAAGCGCAGAAGCGACAAAGCCAACCGAGAACAGTTGGCTTTGAATTCTGGTGGCCTGGGGCGGAATCGAACCACCGACACAAGGATTTTCAGTCCTCTGCTCTACCGACTGAGCTACCGGGCCAGAGGCGCGAATTATAGCAGCGCGATTGCCGCGTTCCGGTCGCGGCGCGTCACACCAGGGTGCGTTTGCCGCGTGTCAAATCGACGCCGAGTTGCTTGAGCTTGCGGTACAGATGGGTGCGCTCCAGGCCGGTCTTTTCGGCCACGCGCGTCATCGAGCCGTTCTCCTTGGCGAGGTGGTATTCGAAGTAGGCCTTCTCGAATTCGTCGCGCGATTCGCGCAGGGGTTTGTCCAGCCCAAAGCTCTGGCGCGACTGCGGACCGGCGTCCAGACCAAGCGGGCCGTCGGCGCCGATTTCCAGCATCGATTCGATCGCCACCACCATCGGCTGGCTGTAGGCCGGCGTCTGCAGTTTGCGCACCGTGCCGCGCGCCAGGCCCTGCTCCACCGCCTTGAGCAGCTTTTGCATCGTGATCGGCTTTTCCAGAAAAGCCAGGGCGCCGATCTTGGTCGCCTCGACCGCCGTGTCGATGGTGGCGTGGCCGCTCATCATGATCACCGGCATCGTCAGCAACCCGGTGGTCGACCATTCCTTGAGCAGCGTGACACCGTCGGTGTCGGGCATCCAGATGTCGAGCAGCACCAGGTCGGGCCGCTCGCGCGTGCGGGCCGCGCGCGCCTGCTCCGCATTTTCCGCCACCTCGACGTTGTGGCCTTCGTCGTTGAGGATTTCCTGCAGCAGGTCGCGGATCCCGAGCTCGTCGTCGACCACCAGAATGTTTGCCATGATGTTGTTGCTGTCCCTTGCCAGTGGCTGTGCTTCAGCGTCAGGTCGCGCTGTTCGGCGACGCGGTGTTGTCGATTGCGAATGATAACGACACTTGCGCGCCGATCACCCGGCCGTCCTCGGTGCGGTTGCTGATGTCGATGCGCGAACCGTGTTCGTCGGCGATCTTCTTCACCACCGCCAGGCCCAGGCCGGTGCCCTTGGCCTTGGTCGTGACATAGGGCTCGAAAGCGCGCTTGAGGATGTTGTCCGGGAAACCCGTTCCGTGGTCCTGTACCACCAGGCGCACCCGCTGGCCCTGCTCCACCCACTGGGTGCGCACGAGCACGCTGTTGTCACCGGCGCCGGCGGGCGCCGGCGAGGTCGCGTCCTGCGCGTTTTGCAGCAGGTTGTGCACCACCTGGCGCAGCTGCTGTGCGTCGCCCATGATCCTGGGGCATTTCGGGTCGAGCTCCATGCGCACCGGCGCATGCATGTTGTCGCCCTCGTACAGCTGCAGCACGTCGGCGACCAGCGCGTTGAGGTCCAGCGATTTGAGTTCGGCCGCCGGCAGGCGGGCATAGTCCCGGAACTCGTTGACCAGCCGCTTCATGGCGTCGACCTGGTCGACGATGGTCTTGACCGACTTGGTCAGGATCGCCTGCTCGGGCGCGGGCAGCTTGCCCGAGAGCTTCATCTCGAGCCGCTCCGCCGAGAGCTGGATCGGCGTCAGCGGGTTCTTGATTTCATGCGCCAGCCGGCGTGCCACTTCGCCCCAGGCTTGCGACCGCTGGGCCGAGACGATCTCGGAGATGTCGTCGAACACCAGCAGGCGGTCGGTGCCGGGCAGTTTTGCACCGCGCGCCACCAGCACGATCACGTTGTCGTTCTGGCGGCCGACCAGCGCCGAACTGGAGCCGCCCAGCTCGAACGACTGTTGCCAGTGGTCCAGCCCGTCTTCGCTGCGTTCGCCCAGAAACGAGTCGAACTGCGCCTGCACCTGGCGCGCGAAATCCTGCAGGCCTTCGAGCTCGGCCAGCCGGCGCCCTTCACAGGCGGCCAGCGGCAGCCGCAGGATACGCGTGGCCCCGGGGTTGGACGACTGGATCACGCCCTGCGCATCGAGCACGATCACGCCGGCGGTGAGGTTGTCCAGGATGGTCTGCAGGTTGGCCCGCGCCGCATCCACCTGCTCCATGCTGGCGCCCACGGCCTGGCGGGCGTCCGCGAGTTGCTGCGTCATGTCGGCGAACGCGCGCGTCAGGCCGCCGAGTTCGTCGCGGCCCTGCAGGGCGGGCTTGGGCGACAAATCACCCGCCGCGACCTGGCTCATGCCGTCGGCCAGCAGCAGCAGAGGCCGCACGATCTGGTTGCCGAGCACCACCGCCAGCAGCACGGCGCCGAACACCGCCAGGAACAGGCTCAGCGTGAGCGTGCCTATGTACATGCGCTTGAGCCCCTCGCGCGCCAGCGAACGTTCCTGGTATTCGCGGTTGGCCTGCGTCACGGCCAGTGCATTGCTGACCAGCGCGCTGGGCAAGGCCTGGGTGACCAGCAGGTAGCGCGGTTCCCCCTGCAATGTGAACCCCGGGTCGGCCACCGACACCAGCGCCTTGATGCGCGCGTCGTTGACGGTGGCGGGGGTGGCGTCCTCCAGCCCTTCGACCCAGGTGATGGCCCGCGAGCCGCGCGCGCTGCGAAACTGCTGCGCGCTCGGCCGTTCGGTGCTGAGCGCGAAACGCGACTGGCTGGCCGCCGCGATCAGCTGGCCCGAGCCGGCGAACAGCAGCACGTCGGTCGCCCCGAGCTGGTCGCGCAGGCGCTCCAGCGGCAGCGTGGCGGCGGCGTCCGACACGGCGGTGAGCAGCGGCGCCGCGGTGCGGGCCTTGTTGGCAAGATCGCTGGAGAGCGTCTCCAGCGTGACCCGTCCCAGGTTGAGT
>JANLQZ010000871.1:0-9224 GCA_031368125.1 Betaproteobacteria bacterium | reverse complement strand
TGCGGGTATTCGACCTCCTCGCGCCCGTTCTTGCGCGCCACGAAGGTCGGGATCAGGTCCATCGGGCCGGGCCGGTACAGGGCGTTGAGCGCGATCAGGTCTTCCAGCCGGGTCGGCTTGGCATCGCGCAGCATGCCCTGCATGCCGCGCGATTCGAACTGGAACACCGCCTCGGTCAGGCCGTCGGCGAACAGCTTGTACACCTTGGGGTCGTCGAGCGGCAGGTTCTCGAATGCAAAAGCCTGCTGGCCCTTGTGCCGGCGCACGATCATGTCCTTGGCGATCTCCAGGATGGTCAGCGTAGCCAGCCCCAGAAAGTCGAATTTCACCAGGCCGATGGCCTCTACGTCGTCCTTGTCGTACTGGCTCACGGCTGAATCGCTGCCAGGCTGCTGGTACAACGGACAGAAGTCGGTCAGCTTGCCGGGCGCGATCAGCACGCCGCCGGCATGCATGCCGACATTGCGGGTCAGACCCTCGAGTTTTTGCGCCAGCGCCAGCAATGTCTTGACGTCTTCCTCCCTGGCCAGCCGCTCGGCCAGCACCGGCTCGGCCTTGATCGCACCCTCGATCGTGATGTGGGTACCGGGCTTGTTGGGAATCAGCTTGCTGATGCCGTCGCAGAAGGTGTAGCTCATGTCGAGCACGCGGCCGACGTCGCGGATCGCGGCGCGCGCGGCCAGGGTGCCGAAGGTCACGATCTGGCTGACCGCCTCCTTGCCGTATTTGAGCTTGACGTAGTCGATCACGCGGTCGCGGTTGGCCTGGCAGAAATCGATGTCGAAGTCGGGCATCGACACCCGTTCCGGGTTCAGGAAACGCTCGAACAGCAGGTTGTATTGCAGCGGGTCGAGGTCGGTGATGCCAAGCGAATAGGCCACCAGCGAACCGGCGCCCGAGCCGCGCCCCGGGCCCACCGGGCAACCGTTGTTCTTGGCCCAGTTGATGAAGTCGCCCACGATCAGGAAGTAACCCGGGAACCCCATCTTCAGGATGGTCGCAATCTCGAATTCCAGCCGCTCCTCGTAGCGCGCGCGCTGCTGTTCGCGTCGCGCTGCATCCGGGTACAGGTGCAGCAAGCGCGCCTCGAGGCCCTCGTGCGAGGCATGGCGAAAGTACTCCTCGGGCGACATCTGCCGGCCGTCGACCAGCGGTGTCGGGAAATCCGGCAACTGGGGTTTGCCCAGCACCAGCGTCAGGCTGCAGCGCTTGGCGATCTCCAGCGTGTTCGCCAGCGCCGACGGCAGGTCGGCAAACAGCTGGCGCATCTGCGCCGTCGACTTGAAGTACTGCTCGCGTGTGAACCTGCGCACGCGGCGCGGATTGCCGAGGATCTCGCCGTCGGCGATACAAACCCGCGCCTCGTGCGCCTCGTAGTCGTCGGGCGCGGTGAATTGCACCGGGTGCGTGGCGACCACCGGCAGCCGCATGCGCGCCGCAAGTTGCACCGCCCCCGCCACATGGCGCTCGTCATCCGGTCTCCCGGCACGCTGCAACTCGACATAGAAGCGGTGCGGAAACACGGCGGCCAGCTGCAGCGCGACCGCATGGGCACGCTCCACATCGCCCTGGACCAGCGCCTGGCCGAGCGGCCCGGCCTGTGCGCCCGACAGAGCGATCAGGCCCTCGCCCAGCACCCGCATCCAATCCCACTTCACCACCGGCTGGGCGCGTGTGGAGTTTTGTGTATAGGCGCGGGCGAGCAACTCGGACAGGTTGAGGTAACCCTGCCGGTTTTGCACCAGCAGCACCATGCGCGACAGCGCCGCGGAATCCTTGCCCAGGCCCTCGAGCACCACTTCGGCGCCAATCAGCGGCTTGACACCACAGGCGCGCGCCGCCTTGTAGAACTTGATCGCGCCAAACAGGTTGTTCAGGTCGGTGATCGCGAGCGCCGGCTGCGCATCGGCGGCGGCCCCCGCCACGATCTCGTCGATCCGGTTGGTGCCGTCCACGACGGAGAATTCGGTGTGCAGGCGCAAGTGGACAAACATGCGCCCATTGTAGTTTTAGCTCTGGCCTAACAAGCCCTGCGGGCAATTGTGAGCCGCCGCTGCAACTGCGTTGTAGCTCTGGCCTAACTCGACATTCTGGCGGCGACGTCGGCCACGCGTTTTCCGAATAGCCGGGCGGTTTCCAGGTCGCCAGCGGACATGTCGTCGACCCCGCCGTCGGACGGTGACTGCGCCATGGCGCCGCTGTACGAGACCAGGTTGTTGATGTCCGTGCGCGTCGTCGCCTTGGAATTGCTCGGCATCAGGCCCTGGCTGACCCAGATCATGCCGTGCTGCATGGCGAGCGCGAACATGGTGTTGAGGGTCGACAACTTGTCGCCGTTGAGCCCGGCGCTGTTGGTGAATCCGGCTGCCAGCTTGTCTTTCCATGCCTGCACGTACCACGGCTTGCTGGATGCGTCGGCGAATTTCTTGAACTGCCAGCTCACGTTGGCCATGTACGTGGGTGACCCGAAAATGATCGCATCGGCGCCGGCCAGCGTATCCCACCCGCCTCCCGGCAGATTGCCATCGGCGTCAATGGCCACGAGTTGTGCGTCCGCGCCATCGGCCACCGCTTGCGCCATGCGCAACGTGTGACCGTAACCCGAATGAAAAACCACTGCGACTTTCGCCATGGCATGACTCCCTGAATGCGGTGTCCGGGAAAAGGTCCGGGACACCCGTGCTTCTCAAGCGTGGCCATCGGGTGACCGCCGCGCAACTTTGCCGCCGCGTGGTTCAGGCGGCGGCGCGCCGTGCATCGACGCTGTAGGCGCCGGCGCCGTGGGCGGCCAGCACCAGCAGGCCACCGACAACCGCGATGTTCTTGAAGAACATCAGTTGCTGCATCATGACCTGCTCGGGGGGCATGGCCCAGAAGTTGTGGAACACGAAGGTGGCGACCAGCGTGAACAGGGCCAGCGCGAGCGCAGCCAGCCGGGTGCCGTATCCAGCCAGCAACGCCAGGCCGCCACCGACCTCGACCACGATCGCCAGCACCGTGGCAAGCTGCGGCAACGGCAGGCCGACCGATCCGATGTAGCCCACGGTACCGGCGAAGCCGCCGATCTTCCCGATGCCCGCAGGCAGGAACAACAGGGCCAGCAACAGGCGGCCGGTCAGGGTGAGGGGATTTTGCAGGGATGCGTTCATGCTCGGTTCCTTGGAGAGTGGTGTGTGAAAGAAAGAATAATTGCAGCAGGTGAAAGTATGCGAGGCGCGCTGTTATGGCGCCAGGTCGAACACCAGCACTTCGGCGTCCTGGCCACCACTCAGCACGAGTTGGCTTTCGCCGTCGATCAACAGCGCGTCGCCCGCGCCCAGGTCGTGTCCATTGGCCCGCAACCGGCCGCGCACCAGGTGCAGGTAGGCCTTGCGTGCCGGAGCTAGCGCCAGCGTCGCGGACTCGGCGCCATCGAACAAGCCGGCGTACATTGCGGCATCGGCATGGATCGTCACCGAACCGCCGGCACCGTTGCCGGAAGCCACCAGCCGCAGCACGCCACGTTTTTGCGCTGCGTCGAAGGTCTTCTGCTCGTAGCCCGGTGGTATGCCGGCCCGGTTCGGCTCGATCCAGATCTGCAGGAAATGTGTCGTCGCCTGTGGCGCGTGGTTGAACTCGCTGTGCCGCACGCCGGTGCCCGCGCTCATGCGTTGCACGTCGCCTGGCGGAATGCCCTTGATGTTGCCCAGCGTGTCCTTGTGGGCCAGTTCGCCACTGAGCACGTAACTGATGATCTCCATGTCGCGGTGGCCGTGGGTGCCGAAACCGGTGCCTGGCGCAATCCGGTCTTCGTTGATGACACGCAGGTTGCCCCAACCCATATGCTGCGGGTCGTGGTAGTCGGCAAACGAAAAGCTGTGGCGCGACTGCAGCCAGCCATGGTCGGCAAAACCCCGGTCGCCTGATCTGCGCACTGTGAACATGATCGCTCCAGTTATGGTGGGGCTAACTGTAGGGCAGCGACAGGCATGTCAAGTGCGCGGCATTTGATGGCATCATTCAAATCATTTGAATCGAAACCATGGCCACCGCACGTGACGTCCTGACCCCCGAAGCGTTGGCCATGCTGCAGTCGATCGCGCAGGACGGCAGTTTCGCCGCTGCCGCACGCGCACTCGGCGTCGTGCCCAGCGCGCTGACCTACCGGGTGCGCCAGATCGAGGATGCGCTGGACGTGCTGCTGTTCGACCGCAGCGCGCGCAGCGCGCAGCTGACGATGGCGGGCGCCGAATTGCTGCGTGAAGGCGGCCGCATCCTGGACCACATCGACGCCATGGCCAACCGTGTGAAACGCGTGGCCACGGGGTGGGAACCGCGCCTGACGATCGCGGTGGACGGCATCATCTCGGGCTCGACCGTGATGGAGCTGTGTGAAGGGTTTCTGGCCCTGGGGCCACCGACCCATCTGCGGCTGCGCGACGAGACCCTGTCCGGGACACTCGACGCGCTGATCTCGGGCCAGGCCGACCTGGCCATCGGCGTGGGCGAATCCAGCAACCACGCCGACATCCACACCAAGCCGCTTGGCGACACCGACTGGGTCTACACGGTGGCGCCGCAACATCCGCTGGCGGGCGCCGCCGAGCCGTTGAGCGACCACCTGATCGCGCAGCACCGCGCGGTCGCCGTGGCGGACTCGGTGCAGCGCCGGGCCGGCCTGACGTTCGGCCTGCTTGGAGGACAGGAGGTGTTCACCGTCGGCAACATGCGGGCCAAACTGGAGGCGCAAGTGCGCGGCATCGGCGGCGGATTCCTGCCCGAATGCATGGCCAGCAGCGACATTGCGGCCGGTCGCCTGGTGGTCAAGAACACCGAACGCGGCAAACGCATGGTGCGCGTCCATTACGCGTGGCGCGGCGCCAGCCGTGCACGCCAGGGGCGGGCGTTGCAGTGGTGGCTCAAGCAACTGGAGAATCCCACCACCCGGGCCGCGCTGCTGGCGCAATACCAGCGCCGTTGAACGGGGCGTGTACAGTGCAGACAACACAGCCAACAACGGAGACCACCCCATGCCAGAGTCCAGGCAAATTGCCGTCATAGGTGCCGGCATAGCGGGTATTGCCTGCGCCCGCACGCTGGTACAGGCCGGGCACCAGGTGCGCGTATTCGAGAAGAGCGCCGGGGTGGGTGGACGCATGGCCACACGTGCCAGCCCGTTCGGCAGCTTTGACCACGGGGCGCAGTATTTCACGGTGCGCGATCCGCGCTTCGAGTCGGCTCTGCGCACCGCTGCCGGCCTGTGCAAACCCTGGAGTGCCAGCACGGTGCAAGTGCTGGACGACCACGGCCGCGTGGCCGCCGCCGGTCTTCCGGCACGCGAGCCGCACTGGGTGCCGATGCCCGGAATGAACGCGCTGGCCGGCCATTGGTCGCAACCACTGGCGCACAACCAGCAGCTCGAGTTGCAGACCCGCGTCACGCGCATCGAACGCGACCCGGGCAACACCAAACGATGGCGGCTTCACACCGTCGGGCCGGATACCGCGGGCGAGCACCGGCGCCAGGTGTTCCAGGGCTTCGACACCGTCCTGCTCGCGATACCGGCCTGGCAGGCGCGCGAATTGCTTCAGAACTCCGAACTGGAAGAACGGCTGGCCCAGCAGATCGACACCGTGCATGTCGCTCCATGCTGGACCCTGATGCTGGCTTTTCCACAGGCGATGCAACCTTCCTTCAGCACCCTGGGCCCGCAGTGGAACGCGGCGCGCAGCACGCACCACCGGATCGCCTGGCTGGCCAGGGAGTCGTCCAAGCCCGGGCGCGAGCCGGTCGAACGCTGGACCGTGCAGGCCAGCGCCAGCTGGTCGCGCGAGCATTTCGCCGACGAGCCGTTGCGCGTGCTGGCCAAGCTGCAGAAGGCCTTTTCCGAGGTCACCGGCATTCGCGCCGAGCCGGCCCACGCCGTGACCCACCGCTGGGCTTATGCCCAGACCGAAAAGCCGCTGGGAAGGAGCCACTTGTGGGACGCCCGCAGCCGTATCGGCGCCTGCGGTGACTGGTGTCTTGGCCACCGGGTCGAAAACGGCTTCCTTTCGGGCCTGGAACTCGCACTCGCAGCCGGTTGAGTACGGTGCCGGATGCGCAGGCGGCCTACATCGGGCGCTTCGCGCCCTCGCCTACGGGGCCGTTGCATGCGGGGTCCCTGGTGGCGGCGCTGGCCAGCTGGCTCGACGCGCGGGCCTGGAACAACGGACACGGCGGCCGCTGGCTGGTGCGCATCGAAGACCTGGACCAACCGCGTTGTGTGGCCGGCGCCGCCGCTCTGATCCTGCAGCAGTTGCAGCACTGCTCCCTGGTGGCCGACGAGCCGCCGCTGGTCCAGTCGCAACGCATCGCGATTTACGCGGCCGCGCTGCAGGGTCTGGAGGCCGCAGGACGCGCCTACCCCTGCGCCTGCTCACGCAAGGAGATTGAAACGGTGCTGGCACGCGCTGGTCGCGCCAGGCCACGCCATGGCGAGCTGGTCTACCCCGGCACCTGCCGCCACGCAATGCGCGGCGCAGTGGTCCGGGCATGGCGTTTCCTGGTGCCACCGGCTGCGCCCGCCGGCGCTGCGGCCGCGACGGGCTACGACGTCGTGGACTGGTGCGACCGGCGCCTGGGACCACAACACCAGGACGTCGGTGCCGCGGTCGGCGATTTCGTTCTTCGCCGCGCCGACGGGCAGTTCAGCTACCAGCTCGCGGTGGTCTTGGACGACGCCGCGCAAGCTGTCAGCCACGTTGTGCGCGGCGAAGATCTGGCGGACAACACGGCGCGCCAAATTCTGCTGCAGCGGGCGCTGGAATTGCCGACGCCCCAGTACCTGCATACACCGCTGGTGCTGGGCGCGAACGGCGAAAAACTGTCCAAGCAAAACGGCGCAACCGCGCTCGATACCCGCGATCCGCTGGCTGCGCTCAATGCCGCAGCCAGCACGCTGGGCCTGCCGCGTCAGGCCGGCGGCGTGGCGGACGCGCTGGCGGCTTGGGTCGGCGCGTGGCGCCGTCTCTACAATCCCCGGTTGTGAATCCGTCTGCATCTTCCCTGCCACCGGTCGCGCCAGATGGCGGGCCGCCACCGGCCAACACGCGCACGCGGGCGATCCGAAGCTTCGTGATCCGCGCCGGCCGCACCACCAGCGGGCAGGCACGGGCAGTCGAGTTGCTCGGTCCCCGGTTTGTGTTGCCCTACCAGCCGTCGCCGACTGCCCTGGCGGCGCACTACCCGCAGCTTGCAGCCCGCGCCGACAGCGACAACGTCGGCGCGACGCCGCTCAACGTGTTTCCGCCACTGGTGCTCGAGATCGGTTTTGGCATGGGCGAGGCGACGGCGCACATCGCCGCACTGATGCCCGGGACCAACTTTCTGTGCTGCGAAGTGCACCAACCGGGCGTCGGCGCCCTGCTCAGGCGCATTGACGAACAGGGGCTCGGCAACGTACGGATCATCGCCCACGATGCGGTCGAGGTGGTCGACCAGATGCTGGCGCCGTGGAGCGCGGATGCGCCGCAGCGCGGGCTCGACGGCGTGCACATCTTCTTCCCCGACCCCTGGCACAAGAAGCGGCACAACAAGCGGCGCCTGGTCCAGGGCGCGCTGGTCGCGCGGCTGGCGGCACGGCTCAAGCCGGGCGCCTATATCCACTGCGCGACCGACTGGCAGCCTTATGCCGAGCAGATGCTGGAGGTGCTGGGCCACGAGCCGCTGCTGCACAACCCGTGCGCCGCCACCGATCCGGAACTCGGCGGCTTTGCGCCCAGGCCGCATTACCGGCCGCTGACCAAATTCGAGCGGCGCGGCATCGGCCTGGGGCATGGCGTGTGGGACCTCGTGTTTCGCCGCCGCTGAGCCGCGGCGGACCGGACCGGGTGATGCACCAAGGCAAGCTGCGCACCGCGGTCCCGGCGGTACTGCCGACCCGCGACGGAGTCGGCCCGAGTTGTGTCTCGTTGACCAGCGGACCCTGGGCCACCATCACCGATTTCCTGGTGCAGCGTTTCCCCGGCCAGGCGCGCGCCGTGTGGCTGCAGCGCATGCTGCGCGGCGAGGTGGTGGATGAATACGGCGCACCAGTGACCGAGCAGCGTGCCTACCGCAGCCACTTGCGGGTCTACTACTACCGCACACTGGCCGATGAGCCGCGTATTCCGTTCGACGAGTTGTTGTTGTTCCAGGACCGGCACCTGCTCGTGATCGACAAGCCGCATTTCCTGCCGGTGGTGCCAGGCGGCAATTACCTGCAGGAAACCGTGCTGGTGCGCCTCAAACGCAAACTGGGCATCGACACGATCGTGCCGATCCACCGGATCGACCGCGATACCGCGGGGCTGGTGCTGTTTTCGGTGCAGCCAGCCACGCGCGACCACTACCAGGCGCTGTTCCGCGAACGCAGGATCGCCAAGACCTACGAGGCGATCGCCCCATGGCGCGCCGACCTGCAGTTGCCACTCACGCGCGCGAGCCGGATCACCCAGGCCGAGCACTTCATGCAACAACGGGAAGTACCGGGCATGCCGAATGCGGTCACGCACATCGACCTGCTGCGCACGATTGGGGCGCTGGCGCATTACCGGCTCAACCCGGTGACCGGCCACCGGCACCAGTTGCGTGTGCATATGGCGGCGCTGGGCCTGCCGATCGTGGGCGACGGCATCTACCCGCACCTCAGCCCCGAATGCGAACCCGATTACCGCAACCCGCTGCAGCTGCTGGCGAAATCGATCGAATTCACCGATCCGGTGAGCGGCCAATTGCGGCGCTACGACAGCACGCGCCGGTTGCGGCTGGCCGGCTGATTACCGATCGCGTTCGTTGGACCAGATCCGTTCAGGCTGAGGGCCAACGGTCGGTTTCTTCGCACCCGGAGGTGTATGCGTGCAGCGGCGCTGCGTTCTCAGCGCGCGTGCGCCAGTTGGCTGACGGTGGTGACTAGCGCGATGCCGAGCAACAACCAAGCGATCTGCGCCGCGGTCTGCCGGGCGCTCAGGCGGGTCTGCAACTGGGGAATCAGGTCGGCCAACGCCACGTAGACAAAACTGCTGCTGGCGATCACCAGAAAATACGGCAGGTAGTCCTGCAGGCGCTCTACCAGCCAGAATCCGGCCACGCCGCCGATCGCGGTCGTGCCGCCGGCCATCGACACCTTGAGAATCGCCGCACGCCGGTTGCCCGACCCTGCGCGCAGCACCATCAGGTCGCCCATGTGGTGCGGCACCTCGTGCGCGAGCACCGCCAGTGATGCG
>JANLQZ010000867.1:0-3129 GCA_031368125.1 Betaproteobacteria bacterium | reverse complement strand
GCACACGTGCCGGTGGCGGAGCAGGTTGGTGCCAGACCAAGAAGGCCGGCCCGAGCGTTTCCAGGTCAGCTGCCATCCCACCCCGAGAGCAGTCATCCGTCCCGAGCTTTGTCATCCCATCCCGAGAGTCGTCATCCCCTCACGAAAATTGTCATCCCGGACTCGCTCCTGGATCCATGGATTGCGGATCGAGCCCGCAATGACAGCCCTCGCAGCCGATGACAGCGCGGCAGCCGATAGCAGAGCATGATGTCGTTCACCACACAAACCTCAAGTGGCCGCCTTCAGCCCGGCGCGCGGTCGACCAGCCCGTAGCGGCGGACCAGCGCCTGCCGCTGGCGTGGATCGATGTTGATGTGCGCCGTGTCACGCCCCACCACGGCCAGCAGGCGCTCGTCCATCACGCGGCGCCACAACGGCGGAACGTAGGCCACCAGGAACATGCCGAAATAACCGCTGGGCAGCTGCGGCAGGTTCTCGAAATGGCGCAGCGACTGGTAGCGCCGCAACGGGTGCGCATGGTGGTCCGAGTGGCGCTGCAGGTGGAACACGGCCCAGTTCGAGAAGATGTGGTTGCTGTTCCACGAGTGGTGCGGCTGGCATGCCTCGTATTTGCCGGGGCGGATCTCGGCGCGCAGCAACCCGTAATGTTCGACGTAATTGGCCGAGGTGAGCTGGAAGTTGGCCCACAACGACGCCACCACCAGGAACGGCAGTATCTGCACGCCCAGCCATACCGTCAGACCGGCCCACAACGACACGGTGACCAGGCCCGGCTGCAGTATCTCGTTGCGCCACGACCAGACGCTGTGCCCGTCGCGCTGCAGCCGCTCCGACTCGAGTGTCCATGCACGTACCAGCGCGCCCGGCATCTCGCGCAGCACGAAGCGGTAGATCGACTCGCCCAAACGCGAGGACGCGGGGTCGGCTGGTGTAGCGACGTCGCGGTGGTGGCCGCGGTTGTGCTCGACCGTGAAATGGCCATAACCGGTGGGCGCCAGGATCAGCTTGGCGAGCCAGCGCTCGAGCGTCGTGTTCTTGTGGCCCAGTTCGTGCCCGAGGTTGATCGAAAAGCCGCCGACCGAACCCATGATGAACACCATGGCGACCCATCCGTGCAACGGCAGGTCGTGGCGCGCGGCAAACCAGACGCTGAAGACGAACGCGCCCCACAACACCGGCACCATCGCGTAGGTGATCCAGCGGTAATACATGTCGGCGTCCAGCGCGGGTACGGCGCTCTCAGGCGGGTTGCTGCGGTCCTCGCCCATCAGCCAGTCGAGCAGCGGGACGACCAGATAGAAGAAGGCGACTGGGATCCACAAGGCGCGCGGGTCGTTGCTCGCCAGCATCAGCGCCGGGCCGATGGCCACGGTGCAGGGCACCAGCACCGACAGCAACCAGGCGTAACGCTTGTGGTCGCGGTACGGCGGCGCCGGTGCGGGGAGGGGAGAGATGTGCTCCATGTTGCGTCTCCTGCTGGTGGGCGGCGGGGCGCCGCCCTGCGGATCAGGGCCTGATTTCGACCATCGCCCGGCCCAGCTGCGCGCGCTGCATCCAGGCAAACACCGAATCGACGGTGGCGGTTTCTATGCGGTCCGAAAAGCGCTTCTCGTTGGGGTGGTCGTCGAACGCGACATTGGCCGCCGTCACCCGCGCACCCAGGCGCTCGAAGGCGTTGAGCTTGAGCGTCGTCGGCTGGTAGCCCTTGAACTGCAGCCACGCCTGCGCCTTTTCACGCGTGGTCACGCCCGGCTCCAGGGCCGCGGCCAGGGTCTCGAGGACCCATTGGTTGGACTGCTGGTAGCGGGTGCTCCAGGGGTAGCTGACCATGCTGTAGGCCTGGGCGTGCACCACCAGCACCCTGGCATCGTCCTGCAGCAGGTCCAGCAGGCGGTCCTGCAGGTCCGTGTTGGGGGCGACCCAGGCCGCGTCGTAGCGCCAGGGGTCGTCCAGAAAGAACTCGCCCAGGCCCTGCCGGTAGACATGCGCCTGCGCGGTGCCGCAGAAATTGAGCTTGTGCACGACGCGCCAGCGGTGGCCGCCGTTGCCGTCCGGCTCCCGGTAGGCGAAGCCGAAATGTGAATAACGCAGCCCGTATTTCGAGAGGTCCTGCCCGGAGCGCGCCAACAGCACCACACGTTCGCCGCTCGCCTCGAGCGCGCGCAGGGTCTTTTCCGCCATGGCGAGGCCGCTGGCGAGCGTGCTCGCGGTCAACTTGTGCGGCTGGCACGAACGTCCGGCCTGCGCACCAGGCGCGGCCAACAACAGCGCAAGCAGAGCCCAGGTGAAACAACGCGCCGGCATGGCGTACATCGCGCCCGTCCCGACCTAGTTGCTCAGCCGCCGGTTGTACAGCAGCGCCTGGCCAACTGCATTCGGGACAAAGGCGATCACTTCGCCGGCCACGATAAGCAGGGTGCCGGCCGCGATCACGCTCACCGTCACCGCCGTGCCGACCGCCACCGAAGCGGCGCCTGCAACCTTGCCGCTCACCTCGACGCTGAGCCTCACCCCGTCGGACACCCGTTCCAGCACGTAGACCGTGCCGCGCGCCGTGCTCTGCGCCGCCCGGACGACCAGCGTGGCGCCCGCCGCCGCCAACACCACCGAGGCTTGCGTTACCGCCGCCACGGACTCGCTGGCGATCACCACCGAGGCCACCGGCAAAACCGACAAGGCACTCAATGCGGACAACTCGGACTGCGCCCTGAGTTGCGGCGAACAGGCCAGACCGGCGCCAACCAGCAGCGCGGCCACCAATGTCCTGCGGATTTCCATGTTGCCTACCTCCAGCGTAGCGCTCGATTATGCGCAGTTGGCGCGACGTCGCCCATCGGTGAACCATCGGGCTGCGCATCGTGGTGTGCGCTTGCTCGGCGCGGCGCGCCGCTCAGGCGCCGACGGTCTCGATCTTGCTCGACAACTCCAGCCAGCGGTCTTCGAGCCGCTTGAGTTCGTCGTTGACGGACTTGAGCCGCTTGCCCAGTTCGGCTATCTCCTGCGGTCGCACGGCCGTGCCGAGGTGCCCCTCCAGCGCCGCGCCTTCGCCGTTGAGCACGGTCATCTTCGCTTCGACCTGCTCCAGCTCGGTCTTGAGCGGCGCCCTGGAACTGCCCGCCCTGGGGC
>JANLQZ010000853.1:0-3686 GCA_031368125.1 Betaproteobacteria bacterium | reverse complement strand
CTCGGCACCTTCAGGATCTGGTGCGGTCGGGTCGCATCGCCCGAATAGAACAGGTCGGTGAAAGTGCCGCCGACATCGATACCAACAATACCTGCCATTACTGCTCCTTCGGCTTCACGCCGCAATTGATGCCTGGGTGTTTTGAACATCGGTGACATAGGCCGCGACATGGCGCTCCATGCGCCGCGCCGCCGCGTCGCCGTCACGCGCCTTGATCGCCGCCATGACCTGGGTGTGCGCCCGGATCACCGCATTACGGACCGCGACCGAATTGAAACCTTCCACGTCGGTGTCCGCATAAACCGACTGCGAAACCGCCGAGATGAAGGCGATCAGCAATTCGTTGTGGCTGGCACGCACCACCTGCACATGCCAGTCGAGGTTGGCGCGCACGTAGGCCGCAATATCCTCCGCCTCGGACGCCTGCTGCAGCTTGGCATGGCACTTTGCCATTTCTTCGAGGTCGGCGTCGGTGCGGTGCTGCGCGGCGAAACGCGCCGACGGCGGCTCGATCGCGGCACGGGTTTCCAGCACCGCTTCGCGGCGGATGCGCTGGCCGCGGATGAAGATGCCGACCGAGCGCTCGAGCACCGCGCTACTCGGGCGCGCCACCGCGGAGCCGCCGTTGCGGCCGACGCGGGTCGCGATCAGGCCCTCGCCCTCCAGGATGCGCAGGGCCTCGCGCACCGACGCGCGCGACAGGCCGGACTGCGCGCCCAGGTCGCGCTCGTTGGGCAGGTCGACGCCCTGCGCCAGTTCGCCCTGCAGGATCTTCTCGCGCAGGATGCCGGCCAGTACATCGGCGGCCTTGGGCACACTGACGGGGCGGATGTCTAACATGGTGTCGCGGCCTTGCAAGGCTGGGGGCGGGTATGCAACTCATCCCGCAGCCAGCCACAGGCATCGGCCATGGCGGCGTCGGCCTCGTCGATCACGCCGGTGTATTTCAGGAAACCGTGGTTCATGCCGCCAGAGCGGCGCAGCACCGTCTCGATACCGTGGTCGCCCAGGCGCCGCGCAAAGGCCTCGCCTTCGTCGCGCAGCACGTCGAACTCGGCCACCATCACATAACTGCGCGGCAGGCCCGCCGGTGTGCCGATGCGCAGCGGCGAGGCATGGCAATGGCTCGCGGCCGACGGGTCGCCCAGGTACTGGTCCCAGAACCACCGCATTCCCGCATCGGTGAGACCGAAACCGGTGCCGTAGGCGGTGTACGAAGCCGGAGCCACCGAAGGGTAGTCGGTGACGGGATACAGCAGCACCTGTGCCGCCAGCGGCGGCCCGCCTTCATCGCGGATGCGGATCGCCGTCACGGCCGCCAGGCAGCCGCCCGCGCTGTCGCCGGCCACCGCCAAACGCCCGGCATCGCCGCCCAGCGCACTGGCGTGGGCCGCGGCCCAGCGCGTGGCGGCGAGGCAATCGTCCGCGGCCGCGGGGAACTTGTGTTCCGGCGCCAGCCGGTAGTCCACCGACACCACCACCGACGCGGCGCCGACGCACAGGCGCCGGCAGATGTCGTCGTGCGAATCCAGGTCGAGCAATACGAAGCCGCTGCCATGGAAGAACACGGTGACGGGATGGGGCGCCGTGCCCACCGGTGTGTAGATACGCACTGCCATCGGGCCGGCCGGCCCGGGAATGAACATGTCACGCACGTCCGCCACCGGCACCGGCGGGTTTGGCGTCGGGTATCCCAGCCTGGCCTGCGCGCGCGCCTGCTCCAGCGCAACCGCATAGTGCGGTGGCACGCCTTCGGCCGCCTTGAGGGCCGCCTGGATATGGGGGTGCAGGGCCATGGCGGTGGTTGCGCCTACTGGGGCACGACGCCGATGTCGGCCAGGATCTTCGGCAGCCGCTGCACCTCGTTGGCCACGAAGGAACGGAAGTCGGCCGGGGCGGTCCACTTGGCCTCGGCGCCCATCGCCTGGAAGCGCTGGGCCACCTCGGGCATGGCCATGATCTTCTGCATTTCGGCCGACAGGCGCGCGACCGCTGCAGCCGGCGTGCCAGCCGGCGCGAACAACCCGATCCAGCCGACGAAGTGGAAGTTGGGAACCACCGTCTCGGCCACCGTGGGCAACTCGGGCGCCATCGGACTGCGCTCGCCCAGCGTGACCACGGCCAGCGCGCGCAGGCTGCCGGATTTCACATGCGCGATGCTGGACGAAATATCCGGGAACATCACCGATACCCGGCCCGCGATCACATCGGTCACTCCCGCCGGGTTGCTGGTGTAGGGCACACGCAACATCTCGATGCCGGTGCTGCGCGCAAACATCTCCCCCATGATCAGGCTCGACGTATTGCCGGCGGCAAAAGTCAGCGCCTTGGGGTTGGCCTTGCCATAAGCCACCAGCTCGGCCGCCGTGCGAACCGGCAGCGCCGAATTCACGACCAGGAAACTCGAAAAAACGCCCACCAGGCCGACTGGCACGAAGTCCTTGATCGGGTCGTACGGCAGCTTCGCCATCAGGCCGGAATTGGCACCGTGGGTGGAGTTGGTGCCCATCAGCAGCGTGTAGCCGTCGGCCGGCGCACGCGCCACTGCGGTGGCGGCGATCGAGCCGTTGGCGCCGGGCCGGTTGTCGGTCACCACGACCTGCTTGAGCGCTGCTTCGAGATGCTGGCCGATCATCCGCGTGGCGATGTCGGTGCCACTGCCGGGACCGAAGGGCACGACGATACGCACCGGCCGGGACGGAAAAACATCCGGCGCGGTCTGCGCCAGGCCGGGATTGGCGTGCAGCGCCAGGCCGATGCCGGCGGCCAGTACCCATGCCAGCGCGAGGCCGCGGCGGGCCGATCGGGCGCCCGGCGCGCGTTGTGCCGACAGCGCCCCACCGTGCGGCACGTGATCGCCCCAACCACTCATACATGCCTCCGGTTGGTTGACATAGGAACCAGGAATGCGATCGTTTTCATTGCCAATGCTTTGTCGCTCAACACTACATGGAAAGAAATAACAGACAGCAAATCGTAAAATGTTGATCTATTTTATTGTCAGACCAATTAGCTAATCAACTAGGGTAAACCCTGAATTTGATCGGGCATTCTCTTGGCCACCAGCAGTGGCATGCGTGCCCGATGCGCACCAGCCCGATGTTGATTGGCGCCCGATTCCAGGCATTTCGTCGCAAACCAAACCATGGCATTCGCCAGTGCAGCCATGATCGCGCTCAGCCGCCACGACCCAACGCACCAAGGAGCCAACCGCGATGACCAGATTCCCAAAGTACGTCCCGATGCTGATCGCGGCGCTGATGCTGGCGCAGAACGCCTGGGCGTTCCAGGCCGGTTGGCGCCAGATCAGCATTGCCGGCCCAACGCCCGAAGCGCCAGCCACCACCGTGGCGCTGTATTACCCGACCCAAACGCCGGCGCGCGCGATGCGCATGGGTCCTTTCACGCCCAACGTGGCGTTTCACGGCGCGCCGGAATCGATGGTCAAGGGGCTGATCGTCCTGAGCCACGGAACGGGGGGCAGTGAACTGGGCCACAGCAGCCTGGCCGAAGCGTTGGCAGAAGATGGGTACCTGGTTGCCGCACTGCGCCACCCGCGCGACAACTGGCAGGACCAATCGCTGTTGAAAGACAGCCCACAAGCCTATTTCACGGAACGGCCACTGCAGGTGACCTGGGTCATCGACGCGTTGCTGCGCGACCCGCAATGGAAGGACCGGATAACC
>JANLQZ010000843.1:0-3297 GCA_031368125.1 Betaproteobacteria bacterium | reverse complement strand
GTGGCAGTGCCGGAGCCGGTGGCAGTGCCGGAGCCGGTGGCAGTGCCGCAGCCGGTGGCAGTGCCGGAGCCAGTGGCAGTGCCGCAGCCAGTGGCAGTGCCGCAGCCAGTGGCAGTGCCGGAGCCAGTGGCAGTGCCGGAGCCGGAGGTTGTAGAGATGAAGGCGGCCGCCGAGCTCGTACTGGACATCGCGCCCTCCGAGTTGGACTTGCTGCCGCTACCGGTCGAGCGCGCGCCAGCGGTCGCAGAAACGGCGCGGCCCGAATTCGAAGCGACCCAGATGTTCGCGCCGGCCGCCGCGGCGACCGAGCCGCCGCAGGTCGAGTTTCAAGCGACACAGTTTGTCGATTCGACTTCGCAGGTCCCGGCCCGGGCACGCCCCGAATTCGAATCCACGCGGACGTTCGAGCCCGAATTGCCACAAGAGGCCGTGCCGTCGGGCCTCGAATTGGCAGACTTCGACTTCAGCGCCATTGCAGCGCAGACGCCGCCGACTCCGGCTGAGGCGCTGGCGGCGGATGTCTACCTGGGCGAGGCTGTACCCGATGAGGATCTCGCCACGACCGCGGCGCAGGAGATCGACGACCAGACCAGGGTCATCGGCAGCCTGCGTATCGGCATACCTCTTTACAACGTCTACCTCAACGAGGCCGACGAATGGTCACGCCGGCTGCTGACCGAACTCAGCGAGTGGGAGCTGGAACTGGATCAGCCACTGCGTGACTCGACGGTCGGACTGGCACACTCGCTGGCCGGGAGTTCCAGCACGGTCGGCTTCATGACGCTGTCCGAAATAGCACGGCTGCTGGAGCAGGCATTGCAGCATGTGCAGTTGCATGGGCAGGGATTGCCGGAACACGCGCGCGTGTTCAATGTCGCGGCCGAGGAAATCCGGCGCTTGCTGCACCAGTTTGCGGCCGGATTTCTCAAGGAACCGGACCCCGCAGTACACCGCGCGTTGCAGGCCGTCCTGGAAACCCAGTTTCCAAGCCCGGAAATCAGCCGGCCCGAGCCGGCGCTGGTGCAGAAAGCGCCGGTCGCTGCGGTGCCAGTTGCCCGTGCGGCACCACATGTCGAGGCCACGGCGGCGCCGCTGATCGCCATCAGCGATGAACAGACGGACGTCGTTGACACACTCGACGCCGACCTGTTTCCGATTTTCGAGGAGGAGGCCGCGGAATTGTTCCCGCAACTCGGTGGGGCGCTGCGCCAATGGTCGGCACGACCTGACAACCTGGGTGCCCGCCACGAGGCCTTGCGGGTGCTGCACACGCTCAAGGGCAGCGCCCGGCTGGCCGGCGCCATGCGTCTGGGCGAAATGGCGCACCGGCTGGAATCCGCGATCGAGGCGTTGGGCAGCGAGTCCTTCCAAAGCAACCAGATCGAACCTTTGCTGGCGCGGTTTGACCGGCTGCAGTCGATTTTCGATGGCCTGAGAACCCAGGCGCAACAGGTGCAGGCGGCGCCGGCCCAGGCCGCCGAAGCCGTCGCACCGGTCGCTGCCGCGCGCGCCGCAGTTGCCGCGCCCGCGGCCCACGTGATTCCCGAGCGACGCACCCGCGGACGCGCGGCGGGCGCCGTGGCGCCCGCGCGCCAGGCCGGCAGCCAGAGCGTGCGCGTGGCGGCGCAGTTGCTCGACCGCCTCGTCAACCAGGCTGGTGAGGTGATCATCACCCGTTCCAGGCTGGACGGCCGACTGGGCCAGATGCGCTCCTCCCTCAAGGACTTGAGCGGCAACCTGGACCGCCTGCGCCAGCAGTTGCGGGAAATCGAGCTGCAATCGGAGTCGCAGATGCAGTCGCGTTTGGCCCAGGCCAAGGACCATGCCCAGGAATTCGACCCGCTGGAATTCGACCGGTTCACCCGGGTCCAGGAACTCACCCGCATCATGGCCGAATCGGTGGCCGACGTGGCCACGGTGCAGCGTAGCCTGCAGCGCACGATGGAAGGCACTGAAGACGACCTGATCGCACAGGCGCGCCAGGCGCGTGAACTGCAGCGCGACTTGCTGCGCACGCGCATGGTCGAGTTCGAGGGCATTTCGGAACGCCTGTACGGCGTTGTGCGCCAGGCCTCCAAGGACGCGGGCAAGCAGGTCAAGCTCGACATCGTCGGCGGCTCGATGGACCTGGACCGCAGTGTGCTCGAGCGCATGGCGCCGGCCTTCGAGCACATGCTGCGCAACTCGGTGGCGCACGGAATCGAGGACCCGCCGGTGCGCGTGGCTGCCGGCAAGCCGCCGGTCGGGACGATCACGATCGAACTGCACCAGGAAGGCAACGACGTATCGGTGGAATTCGCCGACGATGGCGCGGGGCTGGACGTCCAACGCATCCATGCAAAGGCACTTGCCAACGGGCTGGTCGCACCCGACGCGGTACTTGGCGACGACGAGATCGCCAACCTGATATTCACACCGGGTTTTTCGACCGCGCAAACCATCACCGAGCTGTCGGGCCGCGGCATCGGCCTGGACGTGGTGCGTTCCGAGGTCGATGCCCTGGGTGGACGGATCGAGACCTCCACCACCCTCGGGGCCGGAACGAAGTTCAAGCTGGTGGTGCCGCTGACCACCGCGGTGACGCAGGTGGTGATGTTGCGCCTGGGCGACCTGGCGGTGGGCGTGCCTTCCAGCCTGGTTGAAATCGTCAAGCGCGTTGCGGTGTCCGAGGTGGCCGCAGCCTACCAGCGCAACAGCTTCGAACATGGCGCGGAGCAAATCGCGTTCTTCTGGTCCGGTGCGTTGTTGCAGGCTTCGGGGCGCAGCAGCGAAGTGGCGTCCAAATATCTGCGGGTGGTCGTGTTCCGCAGTGCCGGCCGGCGCGTGGCGGTGCATGTGGACGAGGTACTGGGCAACCAGGAGGTGGTGGTCAAGAACCTCGGGCCGCAGCTGTCCCGCGTGCCGGGGCTGACCGGGATGTCCGTGCTGGCGTCGGGCGCCGTGGTGCTGATCTACAACCCGGTGGCGCTGGCGACGGTGTACGGCGAACAGGCGCTGCAGTTGCAGGTGGCGGCGCAGGCGGTACCGACCGGGGCCGAAGCCGCGGTCGCGGCGCCAACCCCGGCGCTGGGTACGGCGCTCACGCCTGTGGTGATGGTGGTCGACGACTCGATCACCGTGCGGCGCGTCACGCAGCGGCTGCTCATGCGCGAAGGTTATCGCGTGGTGCTGGCCAACGACGGACTGCAGGCGCTGGAGCGGCTGCAGGACGAACTGCCGGCGGTGGTGTTGTCGGACATCGAGATGCCGCGCATGGACGGATTCGATCTGGCCCGCAATATCCGGGGCGACGAGCGC
>JANLQZ010000818.1:0-1736 GCA_031368125.1 Betaproteobacteria bacterium | reverse complement strand
TGGCTGCGCGCCGCCGCTTTCCTGCCCTTCGTGGTGTCGCCGGTGACGGTCGCGTTGGGCCTGCTGTTGTTGTACCCGGGCTGGAGCGCCAGCATGTTGCTGCTGGTGTCGGCTTATGCCTTGCTGGCGTATCCGTTTGTGGCCAAGTCGCTCGGCGCCGCGCTCGACAGCCTGCCCGAACACCTGCTGCAGGCCGCGCGCACGCTCGGGGCCACACCGTGGCGCATGTTCTGGCGCGTGACGCTGCCGCTGGTGGCGCCTTCGCTGCGCCGGGGCATGGCCTTCGCCGCCGCCACCGCGCTGGGCGAGTTCGCCGTGACGCTGTTCCTGTCGCGCCCCGAGTGGAGCACTCTGACCACGCTGATCTACCAGCGCCTGGGGCGCCCGGGCGGCGCCAATCGCGACGCCGCATTGGTGCTGGCCGCCGTGCTGATGCTGCTGGCGCTGGCCGCGTTCCTGCTGATCGAGGCGCCGCCGTGGCGCGCCAACCGGCGCAACGCCGCGGTAGCGAAAGAACGCCTCCATGCTTGAACTCAAGGCGGTGTGCAAGACCTTCCACGATCCGGCCGGCGGCCACTGGCTGCTGGCCGACCGGCTGGATATGGTGGTGCAGGGCGGGCAGACGGTGGCGGTGCTGGGCCCGTCGGGAAGCGGCAAGAGCACGCTGCTCAAGATGGTCGCCGGGCTGGAGCCGATGGACGCCGGCAGCGTCTGGTTCGACGGCGCCGACCTGGCCGGCGTGCCGCCCGAGCGCCGTGGTTTCGCGCTGATGTTCCAGGACTTCGCCCTGTTCCCGCACCTCGACGTGCTCGACAACGTGGCTTTCGGTCTGGTGGAGCAGGGCGTGCCGCGCGCCGCCGCGCGCGAGCGCGCGCGCCAGATGTTGGCGGTGTTCGGCCTGGCGGCGCACGCGCACCACCAGGTCTGGAAGTTGTCGGGCGGCGAACAGCAGCGCGTGGCGCTGGCGCGCGCGCTGATCACTGCGCCGCGCCTGTTGTTGCTCGACGAACCGTTCTCGGCCCTGGACGCCGAACTGCGCGCCAGCCTGCGCGAGGAGTTCGCGCACCGCATCGCCGCGTCGGCCATCACGACGGTGCTGGTGACACACGACGAAACCGAAGCGCGCGTGTTCGCGCAGCGCGGGTTCAGGCTGGTTGCGGGGCGGCTGCAGGCGTTGTGGTGAGCCGGCGGCCGGCCGCGTAGCGCCGGGCCGTTGGGGCCTGACCGGTCGAACGGCCGCTGCCAGATGGCGTTGGCTGGACAAGATCCGTTCCGGCTGAACCGGTCGAAGCCGCTCGGCCCTTCGACAGGGGCGAACGATGGCCATCTGTGAACGCATGGGCCTGTCCGCGATTTCCGTTGCCATTGCCGTTGGCGCTCGCGCCGCGGCCGCCGCCCGGTGGCCACTGGTATCCTTGTTGCGCATGTCCAGCAGCAGCTTCTCCGACCTCACCCGGCAACGCGATTTCATGCGGCTGTGGACGGCAAGGCTCTTCGGCACGGCCGGCAACCAGATGCTGATGGTGGCCATCGGCTGGCAGATGTACGACCTGACCGGCAACGCGTGGGACCTGGGCCTGGTGGGGTTGTACCAGTTCGTCCCGGCGCTGCTGTTCACCCTGGTGGCCGGCCACACGGCGGACCTGGTGCACCGGGGCCGCATCATCGCCGCGTGCCTGGCGGCGCAAGCCCTGGTGGCCGGCCTGCTGGTGGCGGCGACGCTGGGCCTGGCGGCG
>JANLQZ010000815.1:0-2975 GCA_031368125.1 Betaproteobacteria bacterium | reverse complement strand
GCGTTGCGCCGGTGACGGCCACCAGCCCCGACACCACTTCGTGGCGGCTGACATCGCCCTCCAGCGCGACCCGAAAGCGCGTGCCGCGCACGGCGGTCACCACGCGCGGCGTGCGCACTTCGAAGCGTGACGCCGGCTGTTTCAACGGCGTGGCTGTGGTGTCGAGCGCGCCGCCGCGCAACTCGATGCTGGTGGCACGGATGGCCGTGCCTTCGGCCTGGCGCAGAACCCCCAGGGCGGCGCGCGTCATGGGCGCGAACACTACCACGGCGCCGTCCGGCAGGCGCAGGGTCAGCGAACCTTGCGCGCCGGTATCGAAACTGTCGCCTGCATTGACGCGCATGCCCGCCGCCAGCGGGCCATTGTTGCCGGTGACGACCCCGTGCACGTACACCACCTCGGCCGGCAGTTCGCTCCAACGCAACCAGTCCAGCGGAATGCGCAACAGCGTGCCCGGGCGCAGGCGCCGGTCTCTGGTGATGCGGTTCAGGGCTTTGAGTTCGGACCAACGCTGCGGGCTGTCGAGCAGACGCTGGCTGATGCCGATCAGCGTGTCGCCGGCATGGACCTCGAGTTCCAGCGTCTCCTGTGCCTGTGCGCCGGTGCACAACTGCGCCGCCAGCCACAGCGGCAGCAGCCAGCGGCACGACAGCTTATTCCAGCGGTTCGAGTCGGTAACCATGGGCATAGACGGAGGTGATGCGCCAGCCGTTTTCGGGCAGGCGCAGCGCGCTGCGGAGCTGGCTGACATGGATATCGAGCGTGCGCGTCTGCACCTGCGCATTCAGGCCCCACACGGCCTCCAGCAGGTACTGGCGCGACAACAGCCGCCCGGTATTGCGAAACAACACCAACGCCAGCTGGAATTGGCGCTGCGACAGGCCGACCGGCGCGCCGCGCACGCGGGTGGCGCTGGTGGCCGGGTCGAATTCGTAGGGCCCGACCGACAGCAGCTCGCGCGCGGGCAGCTTGTCCGAGCGCCGCTTCAATGCAACCAGGCGTGCCAACAATTCGGCCGGGCGCGCGGGCTTGACCAGATAGTCATCGGCACCGTGGGCCAGCGCCTCCACGATGTCCCGCTCGGCGTCGCGGCTGGTGACGAAAATGACCGGAATCCGCTCGGCGCGCTGGCGCAGCCGGTCGAGCACCTCGAGGCCCGGCAGGTCGGGCAGCATCCAGTCCAGCACCAGCACATCGAAGGTTTCGCGCACGATCGCCTGCAACAGGCGTGCGCCGGTGGCATACACCTCGAAGCTGTGTCCGGCCGCCTGCAAGGCCGCGGTGATGAGCGCTGCGTGGTCGGCGTTGTCTTCCAGCAGACCGACCCTCATTCCAGGCACCCGATGCTGAAGATGGGCGGTTGCGCGGGCGCCGAACCGCCGCCACCGGCCAGCAGCCCTGGCCGACATCCCGGTCCGACGGTTGTTCTTGTCATGGTGCAACAGTCTAAAACAAGCTGGGCCGACCCGGTGTTGGAATTCCGGCACGGTGGCGCCAGGCGGCGCATGCCGGACGGCCGACGAACAGCGGCCGCCGATTCCCGCGCCCGGGCGTAAACTGCAGTACCAAGTTGGAACACCATCAACCCCGCGCTTCCGGACCTTTGTTGTCCCCCGCCGGGGCCACGCCGCGTTTGAGTCATCTCCACAGGAGGCCACACCATGAATGCACCCACCAGCCCGTCGCAGTTGTTGCCGCAGATCGACCAGCGCGAGGTGCCACAGGCGTTGATCGATTCCCTCAGGGCCAGGTTCGGCCAGCGTTGCTCGACCGCGCTGGTGGTGCGCGAGCAGCACGGGCGCGACGAATCCTCGTTCGAGTCCCCGCCGCCCGCGGCGGTGGTGTTTGCCGAAAACACAGCCGATGTGGCGGCGGTGGTTGCCCTGGCCAGCCAGTACAAGGTGCCGGTGATCCCGTTCGGCGTCGGGTCTTCGCTGGAAGGGCATTTGCTGGCCGTACAGGGTGGCATCAGCATCGACCTGGGCCGTATGAACAAGGTGCTGTCGATCAATGCCGAAGACCTCACCGTCACCGTGCAGGCGGGCGTCACGCGCAAGCAGCTCAATGAAGAGATCCGCGGCACCGGCCTGTTTTTCCCGATCGATCCGGGTGCCGACGCGACCATTGGCGGCATGAGCGCAACCCGCGCCAGCGGGACCAATGCAGTGCGTTACGGCACCATGCGTGAAAACGTGCTCGGCCTGCAGGTGGTCACGGCCAGCGGCGAGGTGATCCGCACCGGCACCCGCGCCAAGAAATCATCGGCCGGTTACGACCTCACGCGCCTGATGGTGGGCAGCGAAGGCACGCTGGGCGTGATCACCGAGATCACGCTCAAGATCTACCCCCTGCCCGAAGCCGTGTCGGCCGCGATCTGCTCCTTCCCCAGCATCGAGGCGGCAGTGCGCACCACGATCCAGGTGATACAGATGGGTATTCCGATTGCCCGCGTGGAACTGATCGACGCGCGCACCGTGCGCATGGTCAATGCCTATGCCAAGCTCGGGCTGCGCGAGGAGCCGATGCTGCTGATGGAGTTTCACGGCACGCCCAACAGCGTCAAGGAGCAGGCCGAACTGGTGCAGGAGATCGCCGCGGAACACGGCGGCAACGCCTTCGAATGGGCCAGCACGCCGGAAGAACGCACGCGCCTTTGGGCGGCAAGGCACAACTCGTATTTCGCGGCGCTGCAGTCGCGCCCCGGGTGCCGCATCATCTCGACCGACACCTGTGTGCCGATTTCGCGCCTGGCCGACTGCCTGCTCGACTCGGTGGCCGAAGCCGACGCCTCCGGCATCCCGTATTTCCTCGTGGGCCACGTGGGCGACGGCAATTTCCACTTCGGATACCTGCTCGATCCGGCGCAGCCGCAGGAACGCGAGATCGCCGAAAAGCTCAACCACCAGCTGGTGGCGCGGGCGTTGCGGCTCGACGGCACCTGCACCGGCGAACACGGTGTCGGCCTGCACAAGATG
>JANLQZ010000813.1:0-2775 GCA_031368125.1 Betaproteobacteria bacterium | reverse complement strand
CGTCCCGATGGTCACCACGCCGGTGTCAAACAGGATCGCGCCGGTCACCAAGTCAAGCACTCTGACGAATTCGGAGTTCCGTACCGTGTGCGGCCATGCGCCGATATCAAAGCTGTTCAGCGTAACGCCCTGGCCTTGCAGCGGATTGATCTCAATGCGCGCCCAGGAATCGCCGTCGCCGTTCTCATTCGCAAACAACACGTTTTGCAGTTCGTTGTAGTCGTCGTGCCACCACAGCAAGGTGGTCAACGCCCGACCGTTGGCAATCCCCTGCATGTCCTTGTAGGTGATGTCTTCAGCCGCTGTGTCGCCATACGCCTGGTTGATCTGGCCCCAGTTCTGGCAACCGACCATGGCGCCCGACCCATCGCCGTTTTGCGAACATATGATTGGGTTAACGTTCGGCTCATTGCCGAAGCGCACGAAACGGGCCGACGCCGAGAATGAGCTCAGGGTCAGCACCCCGGCCACCAACAGTCCGAGAATCACTTTCATGGTTGCTTGCCTTTTTGTTTGGGAAACCAGGGTAGGGCATGATCCAGGCCAACGCACGGTCGAGGATGTGTGGCTGCACCCTTGGCATTTGCCGTCGCAATGGTCCAAGTCTATGAACGAAAAAGCCATTTTCCCCGCACTGCGCATGCGCGCTGATGTTCCCAATGCCTTGTTAACTGTTGTTACTCTTTTTGCTGGCGCCAAAAGACGCTGGTTCGGACGCCATGAGTAAAATTTTTCGACAAGCAACGCGAAAGCGGGCGTTCTGCGCCAGCTTTGTTAAACAAGGTGTCGTGTCGGATATGTCCGCATTGGGCGCAACGGAAACCGACGAGACAAAAGCGGGGCTTTGACATCGCCGCAGGTTCACCGCGATCCGACGGTCGCGCGCGCGCTCAATGGATATGCGTCGATGGCCGGCAGCAACGCGTTGAGAGAAAAATCCCCGCGCCGCCCGACCCGGTTCAAGGCACGATGCGCGCTTCGCGAAACCTGACGAGCAGCCGCACGAACATGTCTTCGCTGTCGACCACAGCGTGAAAGCCATGCATGCGCGACCCGGTCACGTTCGACATCACGTCCCTGCTAGTAATAGTCATCCTCGCGTTGGTGGCGTAGCGCCGCGACCAGCACTTCGTCGTCGCCGATGATTTCGAACAGTGCCACGTAGCCCGAACCGCCGAAGGGAATGATCAGCTCGCGCTCAAATGGATTACTGCTGACTTTTCGGCAGGTGTAGGGGTTGGTCTCGAGCACCCGCATTTCGTTCCGAATCGCGTCGACCGCACGCGCGGGTAGATCAAAGTCACCGTGCCGCAACGCCATTTCGACCAGAAAGTCCTCGAGGCGCCGCAGATCTTCCCGAGCTTCACGAGTCAAAAAAACGGTGTAAGTCACGCTTTGTCGGTGGTGGTCCGCTGCGCACGCCGGTGTGCGCCCATCCGATCTTCGAGGCGACCCTGCATCTCATCGAGCACTCCGCGCAAAGGGTGTATCTCGCCATTCTTCTTGGCATTGGCGAGGGACGCGCGCCCACGGGCCAGAAACGCCTGCTCGGCCTGGCGCCGTCGCGCGGCCTGCAGAGCCGCCTTCTCGACGAATTCCGACAGAGTCTCACCCTCGTGCAGCGCGTTTTCTATCTCCGCACGCACGGCAGGGTCGACTCGGACTGGCGGAAGTTGAGCGGTTTTCATGCGAAGAATGTAGCGCAAATGCTATGCGGAAGCAAGGCGTAGTCCTCGAGCCATGCCAAACCGGTATGAGGTCCACTCTTTCTTGCAGGAATAAAATGTTTAGCACATAATATGTGGACACTTATTCACTTGGTTTTTCCATGAACATCACTCTCTCTGTAGATGAACGCGTCGCCGAACAAGCCAGAAAGGCCGCTACCGCGATGGGCAAGAGCCTGAACCAGGCGGTGCGCGACTACCTGGAGCAACTGGCGGGTGGCCAACATCTGGATTCGGAGTTGCTGGCCTTCAAACAATCCGCGCTCAATACCCCAGGGCGGCTGGATGGATGGAAATTCGACCGCGAAGAAGCCAACCGCCGTGCGTAGCCTGCTCGATACCAACGTCCTGGTCTATGCCGACGCGGCGGACGATTCCGTCAGGCAGCGACGTGCCATCGATCTGATCACGGCATTGCGTTCGGCTGGCTCGGCTGTGCTATCGACCCAAGTGCTGCAGGAGTATGTCAACGTTGCCTTGCGCAAGCTGCGCCTGCCGCACGCGCTGGTTCGCGAACGGCTGGGCTTCTACCGCCGCTTCGAACTCGTGCCAACCTCGCCCGACCTGATTGCCGGTGCGCTCGATCTGCATGTGTTGCACGGCCTATCGTTCTACGATGCATTGATCCTTCAAGCCGCTGCAGCCAGCGGCTGCCAGCGTTTGCTCAGCGAGGACATGCAGCATGGCGCCACCATCGCCGGGGTGCGGATCGAGAACCCGTTCACGAATTCATGAAGTGCTTCGGGCCAATGATGCGGACGACCTGCAAATTCACGGCACGATTCGCTCCTCCCGGAAGCGCGTGAGCAGCCGCACGAACATGTCCTCGCTATCGACCACCTCGTGGAAGCCATGCAGGCGCGACTTGGTCACGTTCGACATCACGTCCCAGCTGGTGTTGAACACATAGTCGCCAAACGGCCAGGCGACCACTTCATCGAAGCGGTAGGGTTTGAGTCCGTGCTTGTTGACGATCGCATCCCATAGTGGCGCCTTGTCGGTCATGAATTCCGTCAGGTTGAGCGGTGTCGGTGCACCCACGTCCATC
>JANLQZ010000786.1:0-1687 GCA_031368125.1 Betaproteobacteria bacterium | reverse complement strand
CGTCCCGGCCTGGGCCCAGTCGGCGTGGGAAGAATACGCGAAACGCTTTCCGCCCGAACTGCGGCTGGAACTCAAGACCGTCAAGACCGAGGCGCGCGGCTCGAAGACCGTCGCAACCCTGCTGGCGGCCGAACGCGAGCGCATCCGTGCCGCGATTGCGCCCGGCAGCCGCATCGTGGTGCTGGACGAACGCGGCGCCAGCCTGAGCACCGTGGCGCTGGCGCAGCGGCTCACGTTATGGCAACTCGGCGGTGGTGACGTCAGCCTGGTGATCGGCGGGCCGGACGGCCTCGATCCGGCCTTCACGCAGGCGGCGCACGAGCGTATCCGCCTGTCCGACCTGACCCTGCCACACGCTTTTGCGCGCGTGTTGCTGGTGGAGCAGTTGTACCGTGCCTGGTCGGTCAACGCGAACCACCCCTACCACCGTGAATGATCCCGCATGACCATGACCGGGTTCGTCTACCTCGCGTCCCAGAGCCCACGCCGCGGCCAGCTGCTCGACCAGCTCGGCGTGCCACACGTGTTGTTGCTGCCCGATGCGGATGAAGACACGGAAAGCCTGGAGGCGGTGCGTCCCGGCGAGGCGCCGTCGGCCTACGTGGTGCGGGTCACGCAGCTCAAGCTCGATGCCGCCTTGCGACGCCGCAAGCGCCTGGGCCTGGCCGCGGCGCCGGTGTTGTGCGCCGACACCACGGTCGCATTCGGACGCACGATCCTCGGCAAGCCGGCCGACGCGGCGCAGGCTGGCGCAATGCTGCGCGAACTGTCGGGGCGGACCCACCGGGTGCTGACCGCGGTGGCGGTCGGCAACACGGCGCGGCGCGAGCAGGCGCTGAGCATATCAAGCGTGCGCTTTGCGCCGCTGGCGCCAGCGCAGATCCGTGCCTATGCCGCTTGCGGCGAGCCGCTCGGCAAGGCCGGCGCGTATGCCGTGCAGGGCCGGGCGGCGGCGTTCATCTCGCACATCGGCGGCAGCTACTCTGGCATCATGGGCCTGCCCCTGTTCGAGACGGCGCAGCTGTTGCGCGCCTTTGGAATCAGGCTCTGCTAAAGCCGGATCGGGACAAGCACGATGCAAGAAGACATTCTGATCAACTGGTCGCCCCAGGAAACGCGGGTGGCCATCATCGAAAACGGCGCGGTGCAGGAGCTCCACGTCGAGCGCTCGCTGGAGCGCGGGCTGGTCGGCAACGTCTACCTCGGCAAGGTCGCGCGGGTGTTGCCGGGCATGCAGTCGGCGTTCGTGGACATCGGCCTGGAGCGCGCGGCGTTCCTGCACGTGGCCAATGTCTGGCACCGTCAGCCCGACGGCGAGGCGCCGGGCGCGGCGCGTGCAACCCAGCTGCAGATTCCGATCGAGAAGCAGGTGTTCGAAGGGCAGTCGCTGACGGTGCAGGTGATCAAGGACCCGATCGGCAGCAAGGGCGCGCGGCTGTCCACGCAGATCAGCATCGCCGGGCGCCTGCTGGTGTTCCTGCCGCAGGACGACCATGTCGGCGTGTCGCAGAAGATCACGCCCAGCCAGCGCGATGAACTGCGCGGACGGCTGCAGCGGCTTACACAGGCCGAGGGCGGCGGCTTCATCCTGCGCACCAACGGCGAGGACGCCAGCGACGCCGAACTGTCCGAGGACATCGCCTACCTGCGCAAGGCCTGGGCCCGCATCAAGGACGCGTCGACGCGC
>JANLQZ010000783.1:0-4586 GCA_031368125.1 Betaproteobacteria bacterium | reverse complement strand
TTCGTGGCCGGGCTCGCGCAGGCGTACCGCCAGGTCGATCAGGCCCGGCACAACGATGCAGCGGGAGGCATCGATCACCTTGTTCGGTACGAAGTCCGCCGGGACGTCCTTGATCGCGACGATCCGCCCGGCCGCCAGCGCGACGTCGCAGCGCGCGTCGAAACCGGTTATCGGGTCGATCACGCGCCCGCCCTTGATCAGTATTTTCATCGGCTGCTCATGCCTCGTTGCCGGCCACGATTCCCATCACCGCCATACGCACTGCGATGCCAAAGGTCACCTGTGGCA
This sequence comes from Betaproteobacteria bacterium, assembly GCA_031368125.1. Lineage (GTDB taxonomy): Bacteria > Pseudomonadota > Gammaproteobacteria > Burkholderiales > Burkholderiaceae_C > CAISIP01. The sequence goes on along the minus strand of JANLQZ010000783.1, from coordinate 4,298 downwards.
GGATCACGCTTTGCACACCATCGACCACCGCGGAGTCGATCTCGACGCCACGGTTGATCGGGCCCGGATGCATCACGATCGCGTCGGGCTTGGCCAGCTGCAACTTGTCCCTGGTCAGGCCAAAACTCATGAAGAATTCCTGGGCCGAAGGCAGCAACGCGCCGCTCATGCGTTCGTTTTGCAGCCGCAACATGATCACCACGTCGCAATCCCGGATGCCCTCCTCGAGCGAGTGGCAAACCCGCACGCCCATCTGCGCCATGTCGGCCGGCACCAGGGTCTTGGGGCCGACCACCCGCACCTCGGCACAACCCAGCGTCGTCAGGGCATGGATGTCGGAACGCGCCACGCGGGAATGCAGCACGTCGCCGACGATGGCCACCGTCAGGTTGCTGAATTCCTTCTTGTAGTGGCGGATCGTGAACATGTCGAGCAACCCCTGGGTCGGGTGCGCATGGCGGCCATCGCCGGCGTTGATGACGTGCACGTGCGGTGCCACATGCTGGGCGATCAGGTAGGGCGCGCCGGATTCGCCGTGGCGCACCACGAAAATATCGGCCGCCATCGCGCTGAGGTTGGCGATCGTGTCGAGCAGCGACTCGCCCTTGGATGCCGACGAGCGCGCGATGTCCAGGTTGATCACGTCGGCGCTCAGGCGCGTGGCGGCGATCTCGAACGTGGTTCGGGTGCGGGTCGAGTTCTCGAAGAACAGGTTGAACACACTGCGTCCCCGCAGCAGCGGCACCTTCTTGACCTCCCGGGCGCTGACGCCCACAAAACTCGCCGCCGTGTCGAGCACCTGCGTCAGGATGCTGGCGGGCAGGCCCTCGATCGACAGCAAATGCACCAGTTCGCCGTGTTTGTTGAGCTGGGGATTTCGTTGGTACAACACGCGTCGGGCTTTCCTGTCAGTAGTGCGTGCACTCGCCGAAGACCGCAAACGGCAACGGTCGCGAACTCATGTGACGGCTTCCATGTGAAAGGCGAACCGCCCGGACTCTTCGCGCCGCAGCGCCAGCGATTGGTTGGGCGCGACCGTCACGCGCGCGGCGGCGAAATCGGCCTGGATCGGCAACTCGCGCCCGCCGCGGTCCACCAGCACCGCCAGCCTGACGCTGGCCGGGCGACCGTAATCGAACAACTCGTTGAGCACGGCGCGGATGGTGCGGCCGGTGTAGAGCACGTCGTCGAGCACGATGATGCGCGCGCCGTTGACGTCGAATGGCAGGCGGGTCGGGTCCCGCGCTGCCAGGCCGCGCTGGGCGAAATCGTCCCGGTGCATGGCCGACGAGATCACGCCGTGTGTGCCGGGCAGATGCAGGTCGGCCTGCAGCCGGGCCGCCAGCCACGCGCCGCCCGAGGTGATGCCAACGAGCTGCGAGTCCGGCCCGCGCAGCATCGACACGCCGTGCAACAGTTCGCGGTACAGGGCTTCGGCGTCCAGCACCAGATGGCCCGGCGTGGCAGCGCCGCTGCGGGTCACGGCAGGCTCCTCAAGAACTGCTCCAGGATGACACAGGCCGCACCCGCGTCGGCATCGCCGGCGCCGCCGGACAGCGCCTCGGTGGTGCTGTAGCGTTCGTCGACCTCATAGACCGGCAGGCTGAACCGACCGCGCAAGGCGCGCGCGAACTTGCGTGCGCGCTGCGTGTTGTCATGCGCCGCACCGTCGGGGTGAAACGGCACACCGACCACCAGCGCGTCGGGTTGCCACTCGCGCACGCGCTGCTGCACCTGCACCAGCCGGGCTTCGCGCTGCGCCTGGATGGTAGCCAGCGGCTTGGCACAACGCAGCAGGCGGTTGCCGAAAGCAACGCCGGTGCGCCGCGTTCCGAAGTCGAGCGCCATGAAGGTCTGCAGGCCGGCAGGCACCGGCGCCTCGGAGGGCGCGGCGTCGACCTCAGCCATGCCCGGCCTGCGGCGACAACATCCAGACCTGCAGCCCGAGCAAACCGAGCGCCTTCTCGTAGCGCTGCTCGACCGGCGTGTCGAAGATCACCGAGGTGTCGGCATCCACGGTCAGCCAGCTGTTTTCCCCCAGCTCGGACTCGAGCTGGCCTTCGCCCCATGCCGAATATCCGAGCGACACCAGCACCTTGCGCGGGCCGGCACCGGTGGACAGGGCCTCCAGGACGTCCTTGGAGGTGGTCATCTCCAGCCCGCCCGGAATCGACATGGTGGAGGCATACACCGACTCGCCGGACTTGTCGCCGCGGCTGAAAGTGGGCTCATGCAGCACGAAGCCGCGGTCGACCTGCACCGGCCCGCCCTGGAACACCGGCGACTGCATCAGGTCCTTGCGGCCCAGCGGCAACTCGACCTTGTCGAACAACACCTTCAAATTGATATCGCTGGGCTTGTTGATCACCAGCCCGAGTGCCCCGCGTTCACTGTGTTCGCAGACGTAGACCACGCTGCGCGAGAAGGACGCATCCTCGAGCCCAGGCATGGCGATCAGGAAATGATTCGTCAGGTTCATGGGTGCAGAATCGGCGGGCATGACACAATTTTAGCGGCCATCCCCAGCACCATGGAAAAGCAATTCGCCAGCGGCTTGATGTGGTTCAGGCGTGACCTGCGCATCGATGACAACGCCGCCCTGGCGCTGGCGTTGTCGACCTGCCGGCAACTCCACTGCGCCTTCGTGTTCGATCGCACCCTGCTTGATCCGCTGCCACGCGCCGACCGCCGGGTCGAATTCATCCGCGATTCGCTGGCCGGCCTGGACGCGGACCTGCAGGCGGCCGGCCGGTCGCCCGGCTGCGGACTGATCGTGCGCCATGGCGTAGGCAGCGACGAGATCGTGGCACTGGGCGTGGCGTTGGGGGTGCAGTCCGTATTCGCGGCGCAGGATTACGAACCGCTGGCCATCGCGCGCGACCGCCTGGTGCTGGGCGCACTGGCAAATGCCGGCATCGCCTTTCACACGGTGAAGGACCAGGTGGTGTTCGAGGGACGCGAATTGTTGACCAAGACCGGCTCGCCGTACACGGTCTTCACACCCTACAAAAGAGCCTGGCTGGCCGGATTGGACGCGTCGCATCTGCGCGAACACGACTGCAGCGCCATCGGGGGCGCGCTTGCGGCCCGGCCAGAGCAACTACGCTGTGAGGTGCCGTCACTGGGCCAGCTCGGATTCGAGCCCACCAACCTGGCGGCGCTGCCGATACCGACCGGCTCGCGTGGCGCACGGGCCTTGTTCGCGGAGTTCTTCGAGCGCATGGACAGCTACCATGCGACGCGCGATTTCCCGGCCGTGAAAGGCCCCAGTTACCTGGGCGTGCATTTGCGCTTTGGCACCGTGTCGCTGCGCCGGCTGGTCGCCACCGCCCATCAGTTGTCGATCCAGGGCAGCGCGGGCGCCGCCGTGTGGCTCGGCGAACTGGTGTGGCGCGATTTCTATTTCCAGATCCTGGCCAACTTTCCGCATGTCGCGACCGGCGCATTCAAGCCGGACTACGATGCGATCCAGTGGGAAAAGGGGCGCCAGGCGAAGGCGCGCTTCCAGGCCTGGTGTGATGGCCGCACCGGTTATCCGCTGGTCGACGCCGCCATGGCGCAGATCAACCAGACGGGCTACATGCATAACCGCCTGCGTATGGTGGCGGCCAGTTTTCTGGTCAAGGACCTGGGCATCGACTGGCGCTGGGGTGAGTCGTATTTTGCGCAAAAGCTCAACGACTTCGACCTCTCGGCCAACAACGGCGGCTGGCAATGGGTGGCGTCCAGTGGCTGCGACGCACAGCCCTACTTCCGGATCTTCAACCCCATCAGCCAGAGCGAGCGCTTCGACCCGCAAGGCAAGTTCATCCGCCGCTACCTGCCGCAACTGGCCAAGCTGCCTGTCGCGGCCCTGCATGCGCCCTGGCAGGCCGGCGCCGTGGATCTCGACGCGGCGGGCGTCAGGCTGGGCCAGAACTACCCGCAGCCGCTGGTGCAACACGACGAGGCGCGGGCGCGCACGTTGCAGCGTTATGCCGTGCTGCGCAAGGTAGACAAGAACAAATCCGCCTCGATGCCCCACCTGCCGGATTGACCCGCCGCCAAGCGCCGCTTGCGCAGGACCGGTTCAGGCCAGCGCATCGGCGTCGCGTGGCTGCGCACAATAGTCGCGGATCAAACCCAGCAACTCCTCCTCGGAGTATGGCTTGCCGAGGTAGTGGTCGACCCCGAGTTCGCGCGCGTGTTCGCGGTGCTTTTCCGCGATACGCGAGGTGATCATGATGATCGGCAAGGCACGCAGGCGCTCGTCGCCCCGGATATTGCGGGCCAGATCGAATCCGTCCATGCGCGGCATC
>JANLQZ010000775.1:0-2322 GCA_031368125.1 Betaproteobacteria bacterium | reverse complement strand
GGTTGCACACCCGCGCTCTTGAGCGCCACGAACATGCTGGACCCGCAGGAATTGAGCGCAACGCAGTAGCGCACACCGAGTTCCGCGGCAAATGCCGCTTCGAGCCGCGAAGCCGCGCTGGTGCTGCCGTCGGTCTCGCCGTAACGGTGCAGCTTGCCGCTGCGCATCAGTTCCAGTGCCGCGGCCACGCCCTCGGCGGGTATCGGCTCCTGCTGGCTCAGGTCGATGTGCAGGGGTTCGGTGGTGAAGGCCATGCTGTCAACTCCCGTGCCCGCCCAGGGTCCCCAGGTCGAATTGCTCGCCGGGGAAGTATTTGTGCAGCCGCACGTCACCGGTGCGGGCGTGGCCCTCCATGCCCTCCAGCCGGGAAATGCGCGCCGCCACCTGCCCGACCACGCGCGACGCATCGCGGTTCAGGCGCTGCCAGGTCACGGTCTTGATGAACTTGCCCACCGACAGGCCGCCCGAATACCGTGCAGCGCCGCGTGTCGGCAGGATGTGGTTGGGGCCGCTGCATTTGTCGCCGTAGGCGACGGTGGTTTCCTCGCCGAGGAACAGCGAGCCGTAGTTGCTCAGGTTCGCGAGCCACCAGTCCAGGTCACCCGCCATCACCTGCAGATGCTCGCAGGCGTAGTTGTCGCTCACCTGCACGGCCTCCTCGCGGCTGTCCACCAGCACCACCTCGGCATGATCGCGCCAGGCGGCGGTGGCGGCGGCGCGGGCCACGTCCGGCAGCGCGGCGATGAACGAAGGGGCGAGGTCCAGCACCTTCTGGCCCAAGACGCGCGAGGTGGTGATGAGCCAGACCGGCGAGTCCGGGCCGTGTTCTGCCTGGCCGACCAGATCGGCGGTGACGATCGCCGGGTCGGCGCTGTCGTCGGCAATCATGGCCGATTCGGTCGGGCCGGCCACGACGTCGATGCCCACGCGGCCGAACAACATGCGTTTGGCCTCGGCCACGAATCGATTGCCCGGGCCGACGATGATGTCGGCCGGTTTGCCGCTGAACAGGCCATAGGCCAGCGCCGCCACGCCCTGCACACCGCCGAGTGCCAGCACGGTGTGCGCGCCACAGAGTTGCATCGCGTACAGGATCGCCGGATGGATGCCCGCATCCTTGTGCGCCGGGGTGGTGGCGACGATGTGCTTCACGCCCGCCACGGCCGCGGTGCCCACACTCATGATGGCGCTGGCGGCATGGGCATAACGACCGCCGGGCACATAACAGCCGGCGGTGTTGCACGGGATCAGCCGCTGGCCGACGGTGAGGCCGGGAATCAATTCGGCGGAGAACTCCTGCATCGAATCGCGCTGGCGGCGCGCGAACTCCTGCACCCGGTCGCGCGCAAAACGGATGTCGTCCTTGACGCCCGGGCTGAGTGCGGCATCGGCCCGCGCAAATTGCTCCGGGCCTACCACGATGTCGCCCAGCCAGCCGTCGAGTTCGCGCGCAAAACGGCGTGCCACCGCCTCGCCGTCGGAGGACAAGGCATCGAGCATGCCGCGCACCGTCGTGGCGGTGGAGGTATCGACGGCCTGGCTGGGCGGATGGGCTTGCTTGAGATAGACGATGGGCATGTGAAAACGGGCGGACAGTCGGGATGGGGGCGGGATGGGCGGTGTCCGCCATCGTAGTCCGGACGGGTTCTTGCGCATAATGCCAGATACAGACTGTCGATAAGACCAGAATCCATGGGCTGCCGGGCCTCCCCGACAAAGTCCGGCGCAGCCAAACACAACACCGAGGGTTTCCATGAGCCGTATCGCCCGTACCAGCGACCTGATGTGGCTGCGCCTGTTCCGGCGCTTCGAAGGGCGGTCCGCCACCCTGCAGGGCCAGTTGCGCGACATGCTGGTGCATGCGGTGGTGGAAGGTTTTCTGGCGCCGGGCGCCGCCCTGCCCGCCAGCCGCGTGCTGGCACAGGCGCTGGGCCTGTCGCGCACCACGGTCACGCTGGCCCTGCAGGCGCTGGCCGACAAGGGCCTGGTCGTGAGCCGGCCACGCAGCGGGTTTTTCGTGGCCGATGCCTGCCAGGCCGCCTTGTCGGGTGCCCGCCAGGGCGCGGACGACGGCGTGCCGGCCGGTGTGGTGAGCTGGCGTGGTCGCCTGGTGCTGCAGCCGAGCGCACAACGCAACATCGTGAAGCCATTGGACTGGCAACAACAACCTTACCCCTTCATCTATGGCCAGTTCGATGCCAGCCTGTTCCCGTTTCGCGACTGGCGCGCCTGCACACTCGAATCGCTGCAGGCGCGCTCGGTGCGGCAGTGGGCGCCGGACCATATCGACCGCGACGACGACGCGCTGGTCGACCAGATCCA
>JANLQZ010000751.1:0-2643 GCA_031368125.1 Betaproteobacteria bacterium | reverse complement strand
CTGGTGACACAACTGGTGGGCATGCTGGACTGCCTGCCGCTGGCGATCGAGCTGGCGGCGGCCCGGGTGCGCGTCATGCCCATGAAGACGCTGCTCGCGCGCATGGGCGACCGTTTCAAGCTGCTGTCGTCGACCGGGCGGCGGCTGGACCGGCAAGCCACCCTGCGCGCGGTGCTCGACTGGTCGTGGGACTTGCTGCTGGCGCCGGAAAAAGCGGCGCTGGCGCAATTGTCGGTATTCGAAGGCGGATTCACGCTCGAGTCGGTCGAAGCGGTGCTGGACCTGTCGGCTTTCGACGAGGCACCGTGGCCGATGGACGTGCTTCAGTCGCTGGTGCAGAAATCGCTGGTACGGCAGGTCACGGACGCGCGATTCGACCTGCTGGTGAGCCTGAAGGAATATGCGGCCGAGCACCTGCGCACCGAGGGGCGTTTTGCCGGCAGCGGATCGGTCGCGCAGCGCGCGGCTGAAAATGCGCATGGCAGGTACTTTGCCGGTCTGGACGAGTTGGTCGCCACGGCGATTCAAGGAGCAGAGCTGGACAATTTCGTCGCGGCCTGCCGCCGGGCCGTCGCCGCGGGAGATGCCGATGTCGCTGCGAAGTCGCTGGCACACGCATGGTCGGGCCTGAATCTGCGCGGGCCGTTCCGGGCCGCGATCGAACTCGCGGCGGCGGTTCGTGCGGTTCCGGGTCTGGACCAGGCAGCACTGGCGGTGGTCGAACGGGTATGGGGCCGCGCGCTCGAAAACTGCGGCAAGGACCTGGAGGCCTTTGCGCACATCGAGGCTTCGCTGGCGGCCGCGCGCGCCGCGGGAGACCGGCGCGGCGAGTGCCGCGCGCTGGTGAGTCTGGGCTCCGCGGGTGCACATGCGGGGCGCCAGGAATTGGCACGCACCCAGCTCGAGGCCGCCCTCGCGGCGGCGCGCGAAACCGGCGACGCGTCGCTGCAGAGCAACGCGCACAACGCCCTCGGAAGCCTGGAACAGGTGCTGGGCCGGATGGCTGAGGCCCGGTTGCATTTCGAGGCCGCAATCGCCTCGGCCCGCAAAGCCGGTGACGGCCGGCTCGAAGGCGGCGCGCTCGGCAACCTGAGCAACCTGCACTGCGAGATCGGCAACATGGACGCGGCCCGGACCTGCAACGAAGCGGTGCTGGCGGTAGCGCGCGCGGCGGGCGACCGCAAGCTGGAGGGCAACACCCTGTGCAACCTGGGGCTGGTCAATCAGGTGCAGGGCAATCTGGATGCGGCGCTGCTGCAGCTTGGGGCCTCGCTGGTGGTGGCACGCGACCTGGGCCATGTGCACCTGGAGTGCATCGTGTTGTGCAATCTCGGCATGGTCTTGGAGGGTCTGGCGCGGATCGACGAGGCGCTGGCGCATTTCGAGGCGGCCGTGGTGATTGCCCGCGACATGGGCGACCAGCGTTCCGAAGGCCAGTTTCTCGGTTACCTCGGTTTGTTGCATGCGCGCCAGATGCGCCCTGGCCAGGCGCGCGCCTGTCTGCAGGCCGGCGAAGCCCTGCTGCGCGTCGTGGCCGACCGGCCGAGTCTGGCGATTCTGCTGTGCGCCAGTGCCGAGGCGGAGGGACTTGCGGGCGACGCCTCCGCCGCGCGCGCCGCGCAGGCGCAGGCGCAGGAAATTGCCGGCGCGATCGGCGCCGGGGCGGATTCAGAACTGGGGCTGGCGTTGGCACGTGTCGGCGATCTTCTCGGCCAGGGCGATCCCCATGTTGCCTGACGCCATGGCCCATCGGATACATGGCGTAGCGCGGCTGGCGCGGCAGTGGCCGCTGCTCCTGGCGCTGGCCCTGTTGACGGCCGGCTGCGGGCCGGTATCGAACAATCCGCACCCGCCCGGCTCCGAGTCGACCGATACGATGTTCCTGCCGTTCAGCCAGCGCTCACCCAAGTACCTCGACCCGGCGAGTTCGTACTCCAACGACGAAACGCCGTACACGTACCAGGTTTACGAACCGCCCTACGGCTACCACTACCTGAAACGCCCGTACCAGCTGGTCGGGCGCGCCGCGCAGGACATCGCACGTCCGCGTTACCTGGACAAACAGGGCCTGGAACTGCCCGACGACGCCGCCGGCGACAAGATCGCCGAGACCGTGTTCGATATCCAGATCAGGCCGGGCATCCTGTTTGCGCCGCATCCGGCGCTGGCCAAAAACGCGCAGGGGCAATACAGCTACCACGCGCTCAAGCGCGAGGACGTGGCCGACAAACACAAGATCAGCGACTTCAAGGAAACCGGCACGCGCGAACTGACCGCGGACGACTATGTGTATGCGATCCGGCGCCTTGCGACGCCGCGCGTCAAGTCGCCTTCGTTTTCGACCATGGCCGACTACATCGTCGGCCTGAAGGAGCATGGCGAGCGGGTGGTCGAGGCCGACAAGGCATTGCGCCGCGGCCTTGCGCCGACCGACCGTGACCTGCCGTTTCTGGACTTCCGCAACCACCCCTTTCCCGGTGCGCAGGCGCTCGACCGGCACACGCTGCGCATCCGCGTGATCGGTAAATACCCGCAGTTCAAATACTGGCTGGCGATGACCTTTTTTGCGCCCGTTCCGTGGGAGGCCGAGAAGTTCTACGCCCAGCCCGGCATGGCCGAGAAAAACCTGACGCTGAACTATTG
>JANLQZ010000806.1:0-6456 GCA_031368125.1 Betaproteobacteria bacterium | reverse complement strand
GCCGGTGCTGCTGCTCGGATTCATGGGGCTGGGTATCAGCTTCTTCGGCACCGCGATGGCCGGCGCCTTGTGGGTGCTGATCGCCGTGCGCGTGGCTGGCGGCGCCATGCAGGCCAATGCGGCGGTCGCCAACGCCTACGTGGCCGACATCACGGCGCCCGAACAACGCGCCAAGCGTTTCGGCATGCTGGGCGCCATGATGGGCCTGGGCTTCATCGTCGGCCCGGTGATGGGCGGGCTGCTGGGGGCGATCAACCTGCATCTGCCGTTCGTGGTCGCCGGCAGCCTGTCGATGGTGAACCTGCTGTACGGTTATTTCGTGTTGCCCGAATCCCTGCCCGCGGCGCAGCGCAAAGCCTTCAACTGGCGCGCCGCCAATCCGGTCACGTCGCTGCGCGCACTGGCGCAACTCAAGGGCGTGGGGCCGCTGGTCGGTGTGGTCGCCTTCAGTGGCCTGGCCCAGTTCGTGCTCTACACCACCTGGGTGCTGTACACCACGTTCAAGTTCGGCTGGGGGCCGCTGGAAAACGGCTGGTCGCTGGCGGCGGTCGGCATCGTGTCGGTGGCGGTGCAGGGCTTCCTGCTCGGGCGCATGCTCAAGTGGTTTTCGCCGCAGCGCCTGGCCGTGATCGGCCTGGTGTCTTCGGCGCTGGCCTACGGGTTATGGGGCGCGGCGACACGAGGCTGGATGATGTTCGCGGTGATCGGGGTCAACCTGCTCGGCGCCACCGTCACGGCCGCCGTGAACAGCATGATTTCATCGGCCGCCGACAGCCGCAGCCAGGGCCAGACCATGGGCGCGGTGAACTCGCTCAATGGCCTGATGGCGGTCGTGGCACCCATGCTCGGGGCGCCGCTGCTGGCCCTGGTGTCCGACCTGCCCCGCGGCGACTGGCGCATCGGCGCGCCGTTCTACTTCTGCGCCGCGTTGCAGACCGCGTCGCTCTACCTGGCCTTCGTCCATTTCCGGCGCCAGCCCGCACGCGCACCGGTTGCGGCGCCAACGGCGGCGATGCCGGATTAAGGCATGCCCGCCCGCCCGGAACCAGCGGCCGCGGCCGCGACGACGCTGGACGATTCCGACGAAAGCGCCACGGTCGCGCTGTACCGCGCGGCCATCGGACCGGTGCGCTGCGACTACTACCTGCCCGTGTTCACGCGCTTCGATGCGGCCGACCGGGCCGGACCGAGCTGGAACTGGGCCGCGTGCCTGGGCACGCTGAACTGGATGGTGTTCCGGCAGCTTTGGGGACCGGCATGGATCTATGCAGCGGTCGTGGCCGGGCTGGTGCTTGTGACCCTGGGCATCGGACGGCTCTCGGGGGCGCCTTTCGGGATCGTGACCGTGTGCCTGCTGGTGGCGTTGGCGACCCTGAGCTTCCTGGTTCCGGGTTTCTTCGGCAACGCCCTCTTGTTCGCGCATTGCCGCAAAAGAATGGCCCGCGCGCTGTCGGCAACGAACACGGTGTCCGATGCCTGCGTGCTGCTGAACCGGCAATCCACCACGCGCCAGCGGATCGCGTGGTTGGCGCTGGGCAACGCGGCCCTGGCCGGCGCCGCCATCGCGGTCCACCTGGCCCCACCACCAGCATTGCCCCTTGCCGAGATTGCGCGCCAGCCGGCGGAAACGCGCAATCCTGCAATGCGCCCGGCCGATGAACCAGCAACCCAAGCCGGGCGCGCACCCAGCGCGAGCGCCACCATACCAGGGCAGCCGGCGGCGTCGCCGGCCGTGCCGGCACCACTCGCGGCCATGTCGGCGCCGCCGGTGTCCGTGTCGGCAACGTCAGCCGCGAAGCCGGCGACATCGGTGACGCCGGCGCCAGCTACTGCATCGGCGGCGCCAGCGCCGTCCGTACCACCTGCGCCGCCGCCGCCGACTGCTGCGCCCTCAGGCACTGTCATTGCGGGCCTGACCCGCAATCCACCGATGCCCGCCAACCAGAGTCCGGGGCCGGACCGCCCAATCCGGCGCGAACAACCGACCAGTGTCGCGTCTGCGCCGACCGTGGCCACTCCAGCCACGCCGGCACCGGCGACCGGCGCCATCGTCGGCGTGGCAACACGCGCCAGCGCGCCCAAGATACCGGCAGCGAAACCGACGCCTGTGTCGAAGCTGACGCCCGCTACTGAACCTGCGCCGCCACCTGCGGCGGCGCAGGTACCTGCTGCCGCGCCGACGCCGGGACCGGCCGGCGCGGAACAGCGGGCGCCTGCAGCTGCGTCAACACCACGCTACTTCATCAACGTGGGCTTGTTTGCGAAGGACGGCAATGCGCAGCGTGCGCACGCCAAATTGCTGGCCGCCGGCCTGGCCGCATTCACGCAGGAGCTCGACACCCCCAGCGGCAAGCGCACCCGGGTGCGCGCGGGGCCGTTCGATAACCGGGCGCAGGCCGACGATGCGGCCGGAAAGATCCGTGCGCTCGAACTCGAGGCCATGGTCTTTCGGCAGTAGGCACACCGGGCGTGGCCGGCGCCGGTTCGCCGGGGATGCCGCGCAGTGTTGCCTTCTGCGCCACCGCAGCGTACCGACCGACCCGGTGTGTCCGACCGGTAGTGCCGCCATGGATGCCAGAATCGCAGCATGCCAACGCCCGCTTCACCACCGGCCCAGCCACGCAATCCCTTGCATGGGCTGACGCTGGAGGCGATCGTGACGGGGCTGGTCGCGCATTACGGCTGGGACGGACTGTCGCAACGCGTACCGGTACGCTGCTTTGCGAGCGACCCGAGCATCGCGTCGAGCCTGAAATTCCTGCGCAAGACGCCCTGGGCGCGCGAGAAGGTCGAGGGCCTGTACCTCTATATGCTGCGGGAAACCCGGCGCGCCGAGGGCGGCCGCCCGGTACCAATGCCGCCCGGCGCGCGCTGACACCACATGCCCGCGGCTGTTGCAGGGCCGCTACGCATGCGATCGTCGCGGTGAGGCGCCGGCACGATCCAGAGCCGCCGGATCAGCGTTTGCGCAGCAGGTTGACGCGCATCGGCCGCACGAAGTGCGCGCCATCGACCGCCAGGTGCGGTTCGAAACGCGCCCGCACCGCATCCAGCGTGGCCGCGTCGAGCCGGTGCTCCACAAAGGTGACACCGATCAGTCGCTGCTCGAAATCCGCGAAGTCGCGGAAATGCACCGGCATCTCGAACTGCTGCTCTGCCACCTGCTCCCAGGCGCCCGACGCCACCGCCCGTTGCACCGCCTGCAGAGCCGCCGCGCGCACGCGCTCTTCGTCATGGAACAGGTGCATGACTTCGTTCAGCGCACCCGCGAACACCGGCTCCGACACATACAGCAGACCCTGCGGGCGCAACACGCGGCGCACCTCGGCGAGCGCATCGTCCATCAGGTCGAGCGGCACATGGTGCAGCGACTTGAGCATCAGCGCCAGGTCGAACCGCCCGTCCTGGAACGGAATGGACTGGGCACCGGCGAACACGAATTGCAGGCGCTGCTGCGGATGCTGCAGATTCTTGGCGTGTTGGCGCTGGTCCACCTCGAGCCCGGTCACCTGACACGCCGGCCAGTCGTGCAGCAATTGGCGTGAAAGGGCGGCCGCGCCGCAGCCCAGTTCGATGATGCGAGGGTGTTGCCGCAGGTCGACCAGGGATTGCAGCAACTCGGTTTCGTCTGTGACCAAAGGGGTGTCGATCGGGCTGTGCATGGCGGTTTCTCCAAAAGGGGCTTGGTGCCATTATGTTTTGCCGGCGCTGCGCTGCACCCGATGCCTGCGTCGGCAGTCCGAACGGGTCGGTATGGCGGCACCAGGCCGCGCGGCGTTCGCGCCAGAGGTATGGCGCATCTGCGCGATGCCGGCCTGCTCCAGTTGCCCACACAGCCACGCACGCGACACACGCGGGCAGGCTTCGGCCTGAAAATCGCAGGTCGCACCCCGGCCAGGCCGCGTCCTTCGACGCGCCGGCGCACCTACCCTGGAACAGATATGGTCAAACCCTTCGACCTCGTTGTACATGGCGCCACCGGCTTCACGGGTCGGCTGGTGGTGGAGTACCTGGTGCAGCACTACCCCAACGGCGGCCCCCTGCGCTGGGCCATGGGCGGGCGCAGCGCCGGCAAGCTGGCGGCGGTGCGCGACGAAGTCGGGGCGCCGGCCGACACTCCGCTGGTCGTGACCGACAGCGCCGACCCGGCCAGCCTGGGCGCGCTGATGGCGCAGACGCGACTGGTGCTGACCACGGTGGGTCCGTACCAGCTGTATGGCAACGAGTTGGTGGCCGCCTGTGCTGCGTCGGGCGTGGACTACGTCGACCTGTGCGGCGAGCCGGCCTGGATGCGCCAGATGATCGACGCCCACGAAGCGCAGGCCCGCAGCAGCGGCGCGCGCATCGTGTTTTCCTGCGGCTTCGATTCGATCCCGTTCGACCTCGGCGTGTGGATGCTGCAGCAGGAGATGCAGGCCCGTTTCGGCAGCCCGGCCAGCCGCGTGCGTGCTCGCGTGCGCAAGATGAAGGGCACTTTTTCCGGCGGTACCGCTGCCAGCCTGAAGGCCACCATGGCCGCCGCGCAGAACGACCCGCGCGTGCTCGAACTGCTGCGCAACCCGTTCTCGCTGACGCCCGGCTTCGACGGTCCGCGCCAGCCCTCGGGCGCCAAACCGATGTTCGAGCAGGCGCTGGGCTCGTGGGCCGCGCCGTTCGTCATGGCGGCCATCAACACGCGCAATGTGCACCGGTCGAACTTCCTGCTCCAGCACGCCTACGGCAGCGATTTCGTCTACGACGAGATGCTGCTGACCGGCCCGGGCGAGAAAGGCGAAGCCATGGCCAATGCCGTGGCGGCGGACAAGTCGCTCGGCGCCGAGGGTGGCCCGAAGCCGGGCGAGGGCCCGTCGAAGGCCGAACGCGAAGCCGGTTTCTACGATGTGCTGTTCCTGGGCCACGATGCCGCCGGCAACGGCGTTCGGGTCGGCGTCAAGGGTGACCGCGACCCGGGCTACGGCTCCACGTCCAAGATGATCGCCGAAGCGGCCGTGTGCCTGCTGCAGGATGCCAGCGGCACGGCCGGCGGCATCTGGACACCCGCCTCCGCGATGGCCGCGCCGTTGATTGGCCGCCTGCAAAGGAACGCCGGGCTGAGTTTTGCGCTCGAGTGAGTTCAGGGGCGGCGCAGCGGCCTGAGCAGGTCCGACAGGCCGTTATGGTCGATCTCCAGCATCAGGGCCAGCAGGCGCCCGATTTCGCCCTTGGGAAACCCCTCGCGCGCAAACCAGGCCAGGTAGTTGCCCGGCAAATCAGCGATCACGCGCCCCTTGTATTTGCCATACGGCATGGTGCGCGTCACCAGCAGCTGCAGGTCTTCGGACTGCATGGTTATCCCCCCGCGCGCTTGACCGCAAAACCGCGGGCCGCGAGCGCCGCCATCACCGGTTCGCAGTGGTCACCCTGGAGTTCGATCACGCCCTCCTTGACCGTGCCACCCGAGCCGCAGGCCGCCCTGAGCTGCTTGCCCATCAGCACCAGGGCCGCCGGCTCGAGCGCCAGGCCCCGGACCAGAGTCACGGCCTTGCCGCCGCGGCCCCTGGTTTCGCGCGACACCCGCACCATGCCGTCGGTCGCACGCACAGACCTGGCGGCGCCACACAGACACGCGGCCACCGGCTTGCGGCAGATCGGGCACATGCGGCCGGCGTCGGTCGAATAGACCAGTCCGCCATCCGGGGATCGGACTTTCATCGGGCTTTGATGGGTTCTGGTCGGGCTCTTGGCGGGGTCGGGCTCAGGCGCTGGTCACGGGCGCTGGCCACGGGAAGCCGGGTCAAGGAACGGCACTACCTCAGATTACCAGACCGGCGGCGGTTGAGGTGGCGGCTGCGCTCGGCTACGATGTGCCGATGGCGAAATCAAAAATAGGCGCGACCGACCGGCTCGGCAAGAACGACTACTACGAGCAGCTTGCGCCCCTGCAACTGGCGATCAATGACGTGGCACGCTGGCTGCAGCACACCGGCAACCGGCTGGTGGTGGTGATCGAGGGCCGCGACACCGCCGGCAAGGGCGGTGTCATCGCGGCGATCAGCGAGACCCTGAACCCGCGCCAGTGCCGCACCGTGGCGCTGGCCAAACCGAGCGATCGCGAGCTCACCCAATGGTATTTCCAGCGTTATGTGCCGCACCTGCCGGCCGCCGGCGAGATCGTGCTGTTCGACCGCAGCTGGTACAACCGCGCCGGCGTGGAGCGCGTGATGGGTTTCTGCACCGAGGCCGAAACCAAACTCTTCCTCAAGCAGGCGCCAGTGTTCGAGAAGATGCTGGTCGCCGAAGGCATCCTGCTGTTCAAGTACTGGCTGACGGTCGACCAGCAGCAACAGGAGGAGCGTTTCGCCGAACGTATTGCCGACCCGCTCAAACGCTGGAAGCTCAGCCCGATCGACCTGCAGGCGCGCGCCAGGTACGCCGATTACGGCCGCGCGCGCGACGCCATGCTCAAGGCCACGCACG
>JANLQZ010000726.1:0-2149 GCA_031368125.1 Betaproteobacteria bacterium | reverse complement strand
CTGATTTCCTTTGGCCACTCGACCTTCTTCGGCCTCGGCGCCTTCACGGTGGCCTTGCTGGCGATCAAACTCGGTATCTCGCCCTGGCTGGGCCTGGTGGCGGCCACGTTCATCGGCGGCATCGCCAGCATCCTGATCGGGTCCATCACCTTCCGGCTGCGCGGCCACTATTTCGCGCTGGCCATGCTGGCGTACCCCTCGCTGTTCATCTTCGTGTTCGACTGGATGGGCTGGCAGGAGCTGACCTTCCCGATCCGCCGCGAAGACCCGCTGCTGTTCATGCAGTTCGCCGACCCGCGCGTCAACACACTGATCGGCGTGACGCTGATGACCGCCATCCTGCTGCTCACGCTGCTGGTCGAGCGCTCGCGCTTCGGCCTGGCGATGTTGTCGATCAAGCAGAACGAACCGGCGGCCGAAGCCGCCGGCATCAACACCTTCCGGGTCAAGATGACCGGCTTCGTCGTCAGTGGTGCGCTGGGCGCGCTGGCCGGCGGCTTCCATGCCGTGGTGCTGCAGGTCGTCACGCCGCACGGCGTGCTGGGTACGGTGGTGTCCGCGCAGGCCCTGATCCTGACGCTTTTTGGCGGTGTCGGCACGTTGTTCGGCCCGGTCATCGGCGCTGTGGTCCTGATTCCGCTGACCGAGAGCCTGCGCGCGCAACTCGGGCACATCCTGCCGGGCATCCAGGGCGTGATCTACGGCCTGACCATCATGCTGGTGATCCTGCTGGCGCCCGAGGGCGTGTACTGGAAGGTTCGCGACCTGCTGGCGCGGCGCCGGCTGCGACGGCTGGGGCCGGCGGCCGAAGCGCCCGTGTTGCAGCATGTGCCGGCCGCGCCGCCCCCTGGCGCCGCCAGCGATGCCGCGCGCGGCGGCGCCATTCTCACCGTGTCGGGGCTGTCGAAGTCATTCGGCGGCCTCAAGGCGGTACAGAACGTGAGCTTCGAGGTGCAACGCGGCGAGATCCTGGGCATCATCGGCCCCAACGGCGCGGGCAAGACCACGCTGTTCAATTTGCTCAACGGTTTTCAGAAAGCCAGCGCCGGCGGGGCCGAACTCGACGGGCACTCCACGGCCGGCCTGCGGCCGAACGCGTTGTGCCACCTCGGCATGGGCCGCACGTTCCAGGTCGCGCGCCCGTTCCAGCGCATGAGCGTGCTCAACAACGTGGTCGTCGGCGCGCTCGCGCCGAGCCGCGATGGCCCGGACGCAATCGCCATGGCGCACCAGGCGCTCTCGATCGTCGGGCTCGACGCCAGGGCCGACGCACTCGTCGGCAGCCTCACCAACCTCGAGCTGCGGCTGATGGAGCTCGCGCGCGCGCTGGCGTCCAGACCCAAGCTGCTGCTGCTCGATGAAACCCTGGCTGGTCTGGGCGCGGCGGAAGTCGAGGAGATCCTCCAGGTGATCCAGCGCCTGCCGGCGGCCGGCGTGACGGTCGTGATCATCGAACACACCATGCACGCGATGACGCGCCTGGCCGACCGGTTCATCGTGCTCGACCACGGTCAGGTCATAGCCGTCGGCCCGCCTTCGACCGTGATGGCCGACCCCGCGGTGATCAAGGCCTACCTGGGCAAGAAATGGCTGGAGCTGCATGCTGGAGCTTGAGGGTGTCAGCGCCTCCTACGGCGCCATCCATGCCCTGCGCGACGTCTCGTTGCGCGTGTTGGCAGGCCAGTTCGTGGCCATCATCGGTCCCAACGGCGCGGGCAAGACGACGTTGTTCAAGACCATCTCGGGCCAGGTCGCCCCCGACGCCGGGCGCATTCTGTTCGAGGGGCACGACCTGCTGAAACTGCCAGCGCGCGACCGCGCCCACCTCGGCATCGCACACGTGCCGGAAGGCCGCCAGGTGTTCGGCAACCTCACGGTGCTGGAGAACCTGGAGATGGGCGCCACGCCGGCGCGCGGCCGCGCCGACTGGACGCGCAACCTCGAGCGCTGCTACACCATGTTTCCGGTGCTCGCGCAACGGCGCAACCAGCTCGCGGGCACCTTGTCGGGCGGCGAACAACAAATGCTGGCGATCGCGCGCGGCCTGGCCTCGTCACCGCGCCTGCTGCTGCTCGACGAGCCGTCGATGGGCCTGGCGCCGATCATCGTCGACCTGATCTTCGAGCGCATCGGGGACCTGCACCGCGAC
>JANLQZ010000712.1:0-5387 GCA_031368125.1 Betaproteobacteria bacterium | reverse complement strand
GGCAGGCGATTCTCGAAACAGGCGGAAGCCGACCGGCGCTGGAATCGTTCATGGCGTTTCGCGGCCGCGCGCCCGAGCTCGACGCGTTGCTGCGGCACCAGGGCATGGCTGAAGTTGAATCCAACCAGAGAAGGGAATGAGCGCATGAGACATTCAACTGTGACTTTCAAGCTGCTGGCCTGCTGCGCCGGGCTCCTGCTCGGTTCGACCGGGCTGAATGCGCAGACGATCTACCGCATCGTCGGTCCGGATGGCAAGGTCACTTTCTCGGACCGGGCACCGGCCGACGCCAAGACGGCCACCGCGACTGGCGCCGGCGCAAAGGCGATTGCCTTGCCAGACAACAACCTGCCCTACGAATTGCGGCAGATCGCCAGCCGTTACCCGGTCACCCTGTACAGCGGGGCAACCTGTGCGCCCTGCAATGCCGGGCGTCTCATGCTGCTGGGCCGGGGCGTGCCATTTACCGAGTACACCGTCAGCACGCCGGAAGACGCGGAGGCGCTCCAGCGCATCAGCGCTGACAACTCATTGCCGTTCCTGACGATCGGGGGTCAGAAGATCAAGGGTTATTCGGAGGCCGAGTGGGTGCAGTTTCTCGATGCCGCCAATTACCCGGCCACTTCGGTGTTGCCTGCCAACTACCGCAATGCGCAGGCTAAGCCGCTGGTGGCAGTGCAAAAGCCGGCTGCGGCACCAAACCAGCCGCAAGTGCCGACCACCAGCGAAGAAAAATCCGCCGCCTCCGAACCCAGCGCGCCGCCCCCGGTCACGCCATCCAATCCCGGCGGCATCAAGTTCTAGCGCCGCAGGCTGCCCCCCCCAAGCGCCCGACCGAAGCAGCGCCTGCGACCGGTTGTTTGCCGGGGATGCGCGGCCGCACAACGGCGGTCTTTCAGGCCAGGCGGCCATGTTGGCCCGCGCGGACCATCAATCGTAGTGGATGGTCCTGACTCCGCCAGTGGTTCCCAGCAGGCACAGGTTGGCCTTCTGGTGCGCGAATACGCCGACGGTCACCACGCCAGGCCATTGATTGACCATCGACTCGAAGGCGAGCGGGTCGGTGATATGCAGACCGGACACATCCAGCAGATGCTGGCCGTTGTCCGTCACCACCGGGTCGCTCCCCGCCAGGCGGATCCTGGCCTGTCCGCCGATCGCAGCGAACTGGCGCACGATACGTTGCGACGCCATCGGGATCACCTCGACCGGCAGCGCATATCGGCCCAGCGACTGAACCAGCTTGGACTCGTCGGCGATGCAGACAAAACGCGCCGATTGCGCCGCCACGATCTTCTCGCGGGTCAGGGCCGCACCGCCGCCCTTGATCAGGTAGCCGCGCGGATCGATCTCATCGGCGCCGTCGACGTAAACCGACAGTTCGCCGACGTCGTTGCAGTCGAACACCTCGATCCCCAGAGCGCGCAGGCGCCGGCTGCTGGCCTCCGAACTCGACACCGCGCCGGGGATCTGGTGTTTGATCGAGGCCAGCGCGTCGATGAACTGGTTGACGGTCGATCCGGTACCGACACCGATGATGGCGCCCGGGACGACGTATTGCAGCGCCGCGCGGCCGACCATGGCTTTGAGTTCATCTTGAGAATGCATATGTGAATGGGCGTGACGCGAATTCGCTTTTTGGGACAATCGAAACAACAACCAGCGGAGCCCGTCCGCGAATTATCCGATGTCTCTTCTGCCCTATGCATTCGCCCGGCCTTTTTTGTTCGGTCTGGATCCGGAAACCGCACACGAACTGACGCTGCAGGCGCTCGAGCGTACCCAGGGCACACCCCTTGCCTGGGCCTACCGCACATCACTGGTCCGCGACCCGATCGATCTTGCGGGCCTGAACTTTCCCAATCGTGTCGGCCTGGCAGCTGGCCTGGACAAGAATGCGCGCTGTATCGATGCGCTGGGGGCGATGGGTTTTGGATTTGTGGAAGTTGGTACCGTCACGCCCAAGGCGCAGGACGGCAACCCCAGACCGCGCATGTTTCGCCTGCCGCAGGCGCATGCGCTGATCAACCGGATGGGCTTCAACAACGACGGGCTCGATGCATTCATTGCCAATGTCCAACGATCAGCGTTTCGGTCCCGCGGCAGGATTCTGGGACTGAACATCGGCAAGAACGCCAGCACCCCGATGGAGCGCGCCGCCGATGACTACCTGACCGGGCTCGATGGCGTCTACCCGCATGCCGACTATGTCACCGTCAATATTTCGAGCCCGAATACCAGCAACCTGCGCGAACTCCAGAACGATGCGGCTCTGGACGCATTGCTTGCCAAATTGTCCCAACGACGCGATGCACTGCAACGCCGGCACGGCCGCAAGGTACCGCTTTTTGTCAAGATCGCGCCCGACCTGGACCCGACCCAGATTGCCGTGATTGCCGACGCATTGAAGCGGCACGCCATGGACGGTGTCATTGCCACCAACACGACCACGGGGCGGGAGGCCGTGCAAGGGATGCGCCACGCGCAGGAGACCGGCGGACTGTCCGGCACGCCGGTGCTCGAGACAAGCAACCGGGTGATCCGCCAGTTGCGGCGGGCCCTGGGCCGGAAGTTCCCGATCATCGGTGTCGGTGGCATCCTGAGTGCACAAGACGCTGTCAGCAAGATCGAGGCGGGCGCCGACGTGGTTCAGATCTACACCGGTCTGATCTACCAGGGACCGGAACTCGTGAATCAGTGCGCCACCGCGATCCGGGACCGGTGCCGCGGCGTGCGCCCCTGATGCGTCACCCTCTTCACGACGATCTGCCGTCGTACAGGCCCGCTACATATTGTGCGATCGCCAGTGAACTCGTCAAACCAGGCGACTCGATGCCAAACAGGTTCACGAGGCCGGCCACGCCGTGGTCGGCCGGACCCTGGATCATGAAATCGCGCGCGGCTTGGGTCGGCGACTGGATCTTGGGCCGGATGCCGGCGTAGCCCGGCTGCAAGGCACCATCGGGCAACGCCGGCCAGTAGCTGCGCACCTGGGAATAGAAGGCTTCAGCACGCGAGGGATCGACCGCGAGGTCGGCTGCCGACGACACCCACTGGACGTCAGGGCCGAACTTGGCCTGGCCACCCAGATCGATGGTCAGATGCACGCCCAGGCCGGCCGCCTCGGGCACAGGATAGATCAGGTGCGTGAACGGCGAGCGGCCCGAAAGGGTGAAATAGTTGCCCTTGGCAAAGTACGCCACGGGAACATGGCGCGGGTCGAGTCCGGAGAAATTGCGTGCCAGCGCCGGGGCATGCAAGCCGGCCGAATTGACAACCATCGATGCCGCGATTTCGGTCCCGTCCGCGGCGCGCAGTTGAATTCCGTCCGGTCGGCATTCCGCGCTGGCCAGGGGCGAGTTCAGGGCCACGACACCACCGGCGTGTTCCAGGTCACCCTGCAAGGCCAGCATCAAAGCGTGGCTGTCCACGATCCCGGTGGTGGGTGAATACAGCGCGGACTCGCACGCGAGGTGGGGCTCCAAAACCTGCGCCTGCGCCCGCGAGAGCGGCTCCAGTTCTGCCACGCCGTTGGCCAGGGCTGCTGCGCGCATGGAGGCGAGCAGAGTGGCCTGCGCGCGCGTGGTCGCCACGATCAGCTTGCCACAGCGACGGTGGCCGACGCCGCGTTGTTCGCAGTACGCATAAAGCAGGGCCTTGCCGCGAACGCATAACGACGCCTTGAGCGAGCCCTTCGGGTAGTAGATTCCGGCGTGGACCACCTCGCTGTTGCGCGAACTGGTCCCGGTTCCGATCGCCGCCGCCGCTTCCAGCACCAGCACCTCACGCCCGCGCAAAGCCAGTTCCCTTGCAATGGCCAGGCCGACCACGCCAGCCCCGATCACGACACAATCGAACTTGTCCACCGCGTGTGGCCCCTCGGAATCACTTCATTTGCACCGAGCCCGAGACTGTCACCACCACCGCAGTCTTGCCCGCCTCCAGCGGCACTGGCGCCTCGGCGCTGGCTGCCTTGGCCTCCATGGCCATGACACGCGGCCGTGGAACAAAACCCTGGTCGTTCGCGTTCACCGAAACCTCGCGCAAGGTATAGCCGGCAAAACCAAAACCGCGGCTGATCTCCGCCGCCTTGGACTTGAAGCGTTCGATGGCCTGCGCCTGCGCATCGCCTTCCACTTTGGCGCGCTGCTCCCGGCTCAGGCCGAAGCTGACACTGCCCATGGTAAGGGTCAGGATCTTTCCCGCAGTAGCGCCGATGCGAGCGAAGTCGCGGCCTTCGAGCACCAGTTCGGTTGTACCCTGCCAGGAAACGAACTTGCCGTCACGGCTGTAACGCGGGTAGAGACTGAAGTTGCCGGTGCGCACTTCGAGCTGGCCTGGCTGCACCGCCTTTTTCGCCTCGGCCAAAGCGGTTTCAAGGGCCTGCTTGAGTTGCGTCTGCACGTTCGCCGCATCGGCTCCGTCGCGGCTGGTGTTCATGGTGAGGGTCAGCAGGTCCTGCTGCACCTCGATCGACGCGCTGGCCGCCAGTTGCACCAGATTCTGGGGTGGCTGGACCGGCATTTGCTGGGCCGAAACACTGGCCGACAGAACTGCCAGCGCGCAGGTTGCAAGAAGAGTGCGAATGGCGGTCAAGGTTGGTTCCTCGTCAGGCAAAAATAGGGATTGCAGCGCCCCGCACGGGCGCGCTTCGGGCCGGCCGGCCGCGATCACGGCCGACGGCGCTGGTCGGCCGCTTCCTGCTGCCGCAACTGCTGGCGCATCTCGGCGAGTTCACGTGCCGACAGGTGTCGACCACCCGTTGCGGGAGCTTCCAGGCTTGCATCACGTACTTTGTTCGTACGGGTCACCAGCAATGCGTTGCGCAATTCGGTGCGGCGCTGCTCGCGCGCGTTTTGGCGCTCTTGCTCTGGCGCGCCACTCTGCATCGGCTGGGCGAACGCGCTGGCAACACTGAGGCAGATCATGGCGGGCAGGAAATGTCGTCGCATAGTGCAAGAATAACGCCTCGGACCGTGCAACTGTGCACACATGCGCGACACGCAAACGTGCCAACGGCGCGAGACTTGTAACTTTCTGTCAGTCAAACGGTCAAACCGGCATGGCCACGGTGTCGAAGCCCGCAGAATCGGGCTTGTTACAAATTTACCGGAAGCCCTATGACCCAGACTTCGAGCCGCAACGACAGGATATTGGTGGTCGATGACGACGCGCGTATCCGCGACCTTTTGCGCCGTTACCTCACCCAGGAAGGATTCGAGGTTTTCCAGGCCGAAGACGGCAAATCGCTCACCCGCATACTGTTGCGCGAAACCGTCGACCTGATCGTCCTCGACCTGATGCTGCCGGGCGAAGACGGCCTGTCGATCTGCCGGCGCCTGCGCGCCGCCAATGACCGCACGCCAATCATCATGCTGACCGCCAAG
>JANLQZ010000689.1:0-2469 GCA_031368125.1 Betaproteobacteria bacterium | reverse complement strand
TAGATGCCGTGGGTTCGCACCACGAAAAAGCCGATCACTAGCGCTGCCGTGCCCGAGGCCAGCACAGCCACCGGCAGGGTCCACCACAGGCTGGCAGCCTCGTTGGCCGGCATCAGGAAGGCGAGGGCGTAACCGGCCAGCCCAAAATACGCGGCGTGCCCGAGTGACACCAGTCCGGTGAGGCCCTGCAGCAGGTCCAGGCTCATGGCAAAAATGGCCATGATCATCATGCGCGTGACCATCTGCGTATAGAAATCGGTGCCGACAAACGGGAACGCCACCAGCGCTGCCAGTCCCAGGCCCAGCGCCAGCTGCACTCCGCGCGGCAGGATTTCGAGGTTGGCGCTTGGTGTGCTCATTGCTTGAACAGGCCCTCGGGCTTCCACAGCAACACGGCGGCCATCAGGACGTAGACCAGCATGCCAGCCACCTGCGGCAGCAGCACCTTGCCGAAAGTGTCGACCAGACCCACCAGCAGGGCGGAGATCAGGGCGCCGCGCACCGATCCGATGCCGCCGATCACCACCACCACGAAACACATGATCAGCACCTGCGAACCCATGTTCGGGTAGACGCTGGAGATCGGCGCGGCGATGATGCCGGCCACGGCGGCCAGGCCCACGCCGAGCGCAAAGACGATCGAGTGGATCAGCTTGATATTGATGCCCAGCGCCTCGGCCATGTCGCGGTTGAACGCGCCGGCGCGGATCTTCATGCCCAGGCGGGTCTTGGAGATCAGCAGGTACAGGCCCAGCGCCAGCGCGATGCACACGCCGGACATGAACAGGCGGTAGACCGGGTACGACAGGTTGTCGGTCAGCGGAATCGAGGCCCCGAGCAGTTCGGGAATCTTGACGCCATGCACATCGTCGCCCCACAGGATCGAGCGCAGCTCTTCGAAGATGTAGATCAGGCCGAAGGTCAGCAGCACCTGGTCCAGGTGGTCGCGCTGGTAGAAATGCCGGAACAGCAGGCGCTCCAGGGCCAGGCCGAACACCACCGCCAGCACCACGCCGGCCAGGATCGCCAGGGTCAGGCTGCCGAACAGGGCGCTGAGTGCATAAGCCAGGTACGCGCCAAGCATGTAGAAGCTGCCGTGCGCCAGGTTGACCACACCCATGATGCCGAAGATCAGCGTCAGCCCGGCGGCCAGCATGAACAGCAGCAGGCCGTACTGCACGCTGTTGAGCAGCTGGATCAGGAAGGTGGGGAGATCCATGGTGGCAATGACAGGCGGTTATTCTGACATGCGCAATGCCCGCATCGACACAGGATCGGCAGGCAGCGAAGAATTCGTCACGCGCGGGTCGGGGTGGTGTCGAGCAGCGCCGCCGGACCGGCGTGCGGCGAACACCGCAGGGGCGAGATCGGCCCGCACCGTGGAAGGCTTGGCAGGCGCTCAGCCCATCTTGCAACCGGCGCCGCTGTCGGCCAGCGCCTTGGCAGCAATACCAACCACCTTGTTCTCCTTGTTTTCCACCTTGCGGAGGTAGATGTCCTGCACCGGGTTGTGCGATTTGCTCATCGTCCATTTGCCACGCGGGCTGTCGATGGTGGCGGACTCGAGTGCCTTGTACAGCGCGGGCTTGTTGTTGAGGTCGCCCTTGACCGCGTTGGCGCCCTGCACCAGCAGCAGGCCGGTATCGTAGCCCTGCACGGCGTACACGTCGGGCTGGAGCTTGAAGGTCTTGGCGTACGCCAGGCGGAACGCCTTGTTGCGCGGCGTTTCGATGCCGTCGCCGTAGTGCAGCGTGGTCATCACGCCGTCGGCGGCCGATCCGGCGGCTTCGAGCACACCCTCGGTCAGGAAACCCGAGCCGTACAGCGGTATCTTGTCCTTTAGCCCTGCCGCGGCGTAGTCCTTGATGAACTTGGCGGCGCCACCACCGGCAAAGAAACAGGCCACAGCGTCCGGCTTGAGCGCCGCGATCTCGGTCAGCAGGGCCTGGAACTCGACGTTGGGGAAGGGCAGGCCCAGCTCCTTGATGATGGTGCCGCCGGCCGCCGTGTAGCCTTCCTTGAAGCCCTCGAAGGCCTCGTCGCCCGCAGCGTACTTCCAGGTGATCCAGACCGCCTTCTTGTGGCCCTTGGCGACCATGGCCGCGCCCAGCGCACGGGTCGGTTGCGAGTTGGTGAACGAGGTGCGGAACACGTTGGGCGCACACTGGGCGCGGGTGGCGATATGCACGCCGGCGTTGGGGATCAGGCTGAGTACGCCGCTGTCGCGCGCGACCTTGTGGATGCCCATCTGCACACCCGAATGCACCGTGCCAACCAGCACGTCCACCTTGTCGCGCTGCACCAGCTTGTTGGCGTTTTCTATGCCTTTGGACGGTTCGGACTCGTCGTCGACCTTGAAATACTCGATCTCGCGGCCGCCGAGCTTGCCGCCTTGCTCGTTGATCGCCAGCCTGAAGCCGTTTTCGATCGCCACGCCGAGCTGGGCGAAGGTGCCGGTGTAGGGCAACA
>JANLQZ010000667.1:0-13135 GCA_031368125.1 Betaproteobacteria bacterium | reverse complement strand
GTCACGCACTGGGAACCGCTGACCCCTGAGCATGGCAAGCAGATGGCGGTCAACATCAGGAACTTCGACCCGCAAGATATGGGGCCGGTCCGGATTCGATTGTTTGACGGCGCGAACACGTGGCGCTACATCGAAGAGCGTGGCAGTGGTGCCTGACTGCACGCCCAGACCAAGCGCCACCAGCCGACCACGCGGCAGGGCGTGCGCGCTGTTCCCTCCTGCCAGCCGCCGGCTGGCGGCGCCCTGGCGCGCGTTTCGGCATGCCGCAACGAGGGTGCGGCCACCGCAGCCGTCGGGCTGCTCGTGCAAGCCGCCCGTGAAGGGGGTGCGCTCGAGGTGGTGGCAGAAATATCCCCGGTGAACCACGCCTGCGCAGCGGTGCTGAAGAAGGCGGGTTTTTCTCCAGCGGGCGGCCGGCACGACGCTGGCGGCGGGTACGTTGTTCAATGGTTGCGGCAGTGTCGCATTGCGTGACGATGCAACCCGCGCCGGCCGGATGTGCGGGAACACGGTGCTCGAACACGGTGTTGCGCGATCGACGGTGACGGTAGTAGCATTTGCGCCGGACCCGGTGCAATGGCATCACGAGCCGGCGCCGGCGTCAACGCAGGTCCGACCGCCGACCGGGTACAACTGAACGGGGAATAACGCACCGGCAGTCTACCTTCACTACCCACAAGGGAACCGCCACGGTGGCTGCCGCCGGGACCTTCGACGGCGCGACCGGCGATTTCCTTTCCTCCGGCCCGGTGACGGCGGCGACCGGACAACTCGCTGGCATGACCGGGACCCTCGTGCTGGATGGAAACGAAGACCTGGTGACCGGGAAGTTCACGGAAGACGTCAGTGGCCTGGTCTGTGTGGACCTCGCGCCCTAGCACTTGCCCGCCCCGGGGTGGCGAGCGCGGGGGCCGGGGCCGGCCCTTCGTTCCCGCGGACCGCGGGCGGTCAGGCCATCGGTGGCGGGCCGATGGATCCTGGCCGGTTCGAATGATGGACCGGCCTGTGCTCGGGCACATCGGCTTCTTCTGGAGGATAAGGACATGCGCAAGGACATTGCATTCGAGACGACCGACGGGACGACGCTGCGTGGCTGGCACTATCTGCCGGACAGCCCCGGCCGGCATGCCACCATCGTCATGGCGCACGGGTTCTCGGCGGTCAAGGAGATGTACCTCGACAGCTACGCGCAGGCCTTTGCCGAAGCGGGTTTCGCGTGCATCGTCTACGACCACCGCAACTTCGGCGCGAGCGACGGCCAGCCGCGCCAGGAGATCGACCCGTGGCTGCAGATCAGGGACTATTCGGACGCCATCAGTTTTGCGTCCACACTCGAACGCACCGACGCCGGACGCATAGCCGTGTGGGGGTCGAGTTACAGCGGCGGACATGTGCTGGTTGTCGGTGCGATCGACCGGCGCGTCAAATGCGTTGTTTCGCAGGTGCCCATGATCAGCGGCTCGCAGGGATTTCGCCGCCTGGTGCGCGCCGACTTCATCGACGCGCTGGGCGCCCAGTTGCACGCCGACCGCGCCCACCGTGCGGCCGGAGGCGCGCCGACGCTGGTCCCGGTCGTGGCACCGGATCCCACCGCGCCGTCGGCCCTGCCGACGGCCGATTCCTACACATGGTTTAGCGAAACTGCCAAGGCGCGGGCGCCGTCATGGCGCAACGAGGTGACTGCGCGCAGCCTTGAATATGGCTTTGGTTACGAGCCCGGCGCCTATATCGGCCTGGTGTCACCGACGCCGCTGTTGCTCGTTGTGGCCGTGAAGGACCATCTCGCGGTGTCCGACCTGGCCATTGCGGCGTACGAGCGCGCTCATGAGCCGAAGAAGCTGGTCCTGCTGCGGGGTGGGCATTTCGACGCGTACACGACGGAATTCGCGCAGTCGGTAGCGCCGGCAGTCGACTGGTTTCGCGCGCACCTGGGCGTCGGGCCGGCCGCGGATGAACCGCGGCAATGAGCGCCAGCCAATCCACCCAACCCGAAAGCAAACTCCATGGTGATCAAAGTATGTCTGGCCGGCGCAACCGGTTGGGCCGGTTCGGAACTTGCGCGTTCAATTGCGAACACGGCGGACTTGGAGCTGGTGGCCGCGGTGGCGCGCAAGCACGCCGGACGCGTGCTGGGTGAGGTGCTGGGCGAGCCGCGGCTTGGCTGTCGCGTCGACGCGTCGGCCGAAGCGGCGCTTGCCACTGCCTGCGATGTTTTTGTGGAATACACGAAGCCGGACAGCGCCATGGAAAACATCCGGGCCGCGCTCGAACATGGTGCGCATGTCGTGATCGGCACCTCCGGACTCACAGAGGCGGACTTCGCGCAGATCGACGTCCTGGCGCGCAAACAGCAGCGCGGCGTGCTCGCCTGCGGCAACTTTGCGTTGACGGTGGTGCTGCTGCAGAAGTTTGCCGAAACGGCCGCCCGGCTGATCCCGCAATGGGAGATCATCGACTACGCCCACGACGACAAGGTCGATGCACCCAGCGGCACCGCGCGCGAACTCGCGTTTCGCCTGTCCAGGGTGCGCAACCCCGAGCCCACGGTGCCGCTGGCAAAAACGGTCGGCCTGCGCGATGCCCGCGGCGCCACGGTATCCGGCTCGCAGGTGCATTCCGTTCGCCTGCCCGGTTACGTGATCGGCGCCGAGGTCGTGTTCGGGATGCCGGACCAGCGGCTGACGATCCGCCACGACTCGGGCAACAGCGCGCGTCCGTACGCCGACGGTGCGCTGCTGGCGATCCGCAAGGTCTCGACGCTGGTCGGTGTCCACCGCGGCCTCGACGCGGTGCTCGATCTTTGAGGCTGCGTGCAGCGGCACCAGCGCCGGGTGGCGCAGGTTTCGAGTCTGCAATGCCTGGGGTTGCGCCGCACACAATGGCGGCGAGGCGGCGCCCGGGGAGGGCCGGTCGCGTCGGACCACCCGTATACCGTCCATCGGGAAACACACACATGCACACTGTCAGCACCTGCCTCTGGTTCGACAACCAGGCCCAGGAGGCCGCGGCCTTCTACACCAGCCTGTTCCCGAACTCCGGGATCGTCGACACCAGGTACTACCTTGAAGGCGCGCCGCGGCCGGCCGGCTCCGTGCTGACGGTCGCGTCCACGCTCGATGGAACCCCCTACGTGGCGCTCAACGGTGGGCCGCATTTCAAGTTCTCGCCGGCCATGTCGCTGGTGGCGTACGGCGATACGCAGGAACAGGTCGACACCTTGTGGCGCCGGCTCGGCGAAGGCGGCCAGGAGGGCCAGTGTGGCTGGTTGACCGACCGGTACGGCGTGTCGTGGCAGGTGGTACCGCGTGTGCTGCTCACGCTTTTGAATACATCCGATGCGGCGGCATCACAACGCGCGCTGGCGGCCATGATGAAAATGAAAAAACTCGATATCGCCGTATTGCAGCGGGCGTACGATGGCGCCTGACCAGCGCACATGCTGGTTATCGTTCTTGCCATGTACGAATCGAAAAAACACCAACCGTTGACACCCTCCGCGTTCGCCTCGCGCCTGGCGGTCCACCTGGCCGCGGCGCTCGGCCTGCTGGGTATTTCACTGGCCATCGGCATGGCGGGATATGTGCTGCTCGAGGGGCTCCCGGCGATGGACGCGTTCCTCAATGCCGCCATGCTTCTGGGTGGCATGGGGCCGGTCGACCCGCCCGAGTCTGCGGGCGGGAAGTTGTTCGCCGGGCTCTATGCCCTTTACGCCGGCCTGGTGTTCATCATCACCGCGGCCCTGATCTTCACGCCGATCGTCCATCGCGTCCTGCACAAGTTCCACTGGGACGAGGAACTCTGAGCCGGCCCGCCGGGCTATGGAGCCTGCGCGGTGCTGCACGCGCGCTGCCGGCGCGACCCGGCCCGGCTGGCTGCGGCCCCGCGCGGCGGTGTCTGGTACAACGGGGTCGTCCCTTGCTCGATCCCTTCACGCCGATGCCCATTTCCACCCCAGCTGCCATTGCCGGCCCACCGGGCGGCGCCGCGCCCGTGATCCACTGGGAGGAGGCCGGGGCGGCGTGTTCGGCGCGCTGGCGTTCGGAACGCGCCGCTGCGCCACCCCGGCGCGTCGTGGTGGCCGACGACGGCATGACGGCCGATGCCGCCTACCGACTGGCCTGCGAAGGTACGGCATTGCTTTGGCGTGGAGATTTCCAAAACGCCCGGCAATTGCTGCAGGCGCTGGCCCGGCGCGTGGACAAGACACCGGCGCGCAAGCTGAGAAGGAAGGCCGGTGGTGAATCCGTAGTGGCGGTATCGCCGGTGGATCAATTTCACCAGTACCGGCAGGCGCAGGCGCAACGCGCACGCGTGCTGGGCATGTTGTTGCTGCCCTTCGACGCCGACTATGGTGTTCCTCTGCGCCGTGCCCCCGATACGCGCCAGGCCTGTACGCAGGCCTGGGGTCCGGCGGACGCGGCCGCCGGCGCGTCGTTGGCGTCGATGCGCGAACTGCTGGGTGTGACCAGTGCCTTCGAGTGGCGCAAGAGGGGGGTCGAGATCGCCGCGCTCGGCGAGCCGCCCGACAACCGCATCCACCCCCATTACGGCGTTTTTTCTCCGGTGCGCGGGGAGTATGTCGGCCTGGTTGCGCAGGCACCGCTGCCAGTGACAGGGCAGGGCGAATTCGTGGCATTCGATATCGGCACCGGTAGCGGCGTGCTGGCCGCGGTGCTGGCGCGCCGCCATGTGGCGCGGGTTGTGGCCACCGACCAGGATCCGCGCGCGCTGGCCTGCGCGCACGACAACATCACGCGGCTGGGCCTCGCGGACCGGGTGCAGGTGGTGGGAGCGGACCTGTATCCGCCAGGCCGCGCGTCGCTGGTGGTGTGCAACCCGCCGTGGTTGCCGGCGCGGCCGGGTTCGCCGATCGAACACGCGGTGTACGACGAGGACAGCCGCATGCTGACGGGTTTCCTGGCGGGTCTGGCGGCACACCTTGTGCCTGGCGGGGAGGGCTGGCTGATCCTGTCGGATTTCGCCGAGCATCTGGGCCTGCGCACACGCGCCGAACTTCTGGCGGCCTTCGAGCGCCATGGCTTGAAGGTGCTGGGCCGGATCGACGCCCGGCCGCAGCATCCCAAGGCGCTCGATGCCAGTGATCCACTGCACCATGCGCGTGCGGCCGAGTCGACGTCGCTGTGGCGCCTGGGCGCGATCATCGAAAACCCGCATCGGGTTGGCAGCGATGCCCATTAACATGGCTTGAACCCGCGCCGAAAGGAGAACCATGACCGCCCTGACCAAGATGCAGACACTGATGGAGCCGCTGTTCCCGGGCCTGATGGGCATCCGGCTGATAGAAGTCACGCCGCAGCGTGTGGTGGCGGAACTCCCGGTGCGCGCCGACCTGTGCACCGCCGGGGGCATCCTGCATGGAGGCGCTTACATGGCCTTTGCCGACACGCTCGGAGCGGTGGGCACGGTGCTGAACCTGCCAGCCGGCAAACGGACCACCACCACCGATTCGGGTACCAAGTTCATGGCCGGTGCCAGGCTCGGCACCACCGTGACCGGAGAATCGCTGGCGTTGCACCGCGGCCGCACCACGATGGTCTGGCAAACCTCGATCCGCAACGCCGATGGCAAGTTGTGCGCGCTGGTGACGCAAACCCAACTGGTGTTGGACGCGGCGTAACGCGGCTCCCGAGCGGACGACGCGATGCAACCCGCTGCGACGCGCCCGATGGCGTCGAGGCGGCGCCTGGTGCTTTGCGGTATTGGCCGCAACCGGCAGGTATCTGATCCGCCAGCTTTCAAAACTGGGCGCAAACCACCAGCACTCCCGCACCAACGAGCAGCAGGCCGGCCAGTTCGTTGCGCGTCATGTGTTCTTTGAACAGCCGGCGCGAAACCAGGTAACTGAACAGCACCTCGACCAGCCCCAGCGTGCGCACGTCGCCGGCCGGGCGCAGCGCCACCGCGGTGAGCCAGCCGATCGATGCCAGGGCGCCCATCATGCCGGCGAGCAGCGACAGCCGCCAGGCCTTGGCAATGGCGGCCAGCGCGCCGGGCGAGCGCAGCGCCAGCCAGGCGCCCAGCAGCAGCGTTTGCAGCAGTTGCGCCAGCAGCACTGCCCAGGCGCCGATCAGCCAGGGCGAGGTGCCCGCCAACTCCAGCGCGGCACCACGGTAACCGACGCTCGACAGCGCGAAGCAGGCGCCCGAGCCCAGGCCGAACCAGGCCGCGTTGCCGCTCCAGGCCACGCTGCCGTCCAGCGCCCTCCTGGGCAGCGACAACAGCACCACGCCCAGTGTGGCGACCACCATGGCCAGTGCCGACCACAGTGTGGGCAGTTCATGCAGGAACAGGGTGGCGAAGATGCCCACCTGCAGCACTTCGGTCTTTGAAAACGTGACGCCGACAATGAAGTTGCGCTGTTTCATCGCCATCAGCAGCAGCGCCGTCGCAACGAGCTGCGATGCGGCGCCGAGAAACAACCAGGCGCCGTAAGCCAGCCCGAATGGTGGCAGGCCGGGCGGCGCGGCAGCGTAGTGGTAGACCAGGCCCAGCCATGCGGCTGCGAACGGCAGCCCGTAGAGAAAACGCACCAGCGTGGCTGCGAGCGTTCCGAGCTCGGCCACCAGCGTGCGCTGGGTGGCATTGCGGATGGTCTGTGCAAACGCGGCCCACAGGACGATTGGTATCCAGGCCCAGGCGGCCATCGTGGGGAGTTGCATGCTGGATGCGCCAGTGGCGCACTGGCGGCTAGAAAGTACCAGGCAGCAGGATACCCTTGTCGACCGTCTTGATATCGGTGTGGCCACAAAACGCCATCGTCAGGTCGAGTTCGCGGTGGATCAGCTCGAGCGCCTTGCTGACGCCGGCGCCGCCCATGGCGCCCAGGCCGTAGAGGAAGGCGCGTCCGATGTAGGTGCCCTTGGCGCCGAGTGCGATCGCCTTGAGCACATCCTGGCCGGAGCGGATGCCACCGTCCATGTGCACCTCGATCTGGTGGCCGACGGCCTCGACGATGGCGGGCAGGGCGCGAATCGACGACTGCGCGCCGTCGAGCTGGCGCCCGCCGTGGTTGGACACGATCAGCGCATCGGCGCCACTGTCGACCGCCAGCCGGGCGTCGTCCACGTCCTGGATGCCCTTGAGGATGATCTTGCCGCCCCAGCGCTTGCGGATCCACTCCACATCACCCCAGTTCAGCGCCGGATCGAACTGCTTGGCGGTCCATTCGCTCAGGCTGCCCATGTTGTCGACGCCCTTGACATGCCCGACGATGTTGCCAAAGCCGTGGCGCCGGGTGCCCAGCATGCCCAAACCCCAACGCGGCTTGGTGGCCATGTTGGCGATGTTCGCCATGGTCAGCTTGGGCGGCGCGGACAGGCCGTTCTTGAGGTCCTTGTGGCGCTGCCCGAGTATTTGCAGATCGAGCGTGATGACGAGCGCCGAGCATCCGGCGGCCTTGGCGCGGTCGATCAGCCGCTCGATGAAGTCGCGGTCCTTCATCACATACAGCTGGAACCAGAACGGGTGGCGATCGGTGGCCGCGGCCACGTCTTCGATCGAACAGATGCTCATGGTCGACAGCGTGAACGGTATGCCGAACTGCTTCGCCGCCAGCGCGCCGAGGATCTCGCCGTCGGCGTGCTGCATGCCGGTCAAACCGGTCGGCGCGATCGCCACCGGCATCGCCACGTCCTGCCCGACCATCCGGGTGCGTGTGCTGCGGTTCTCCATGTTGACGGCCACCCGCTGGCGCAGCTTGATGGTCTGGAAATCGTCCGAATTGGCGCGGTAGGTGCTTTCGGTCCAGGAACCGGAATCGGCGTAGTCGTAGAACATGCGCGGCACGCGTTTTTGCGCCAGCACACGCAGGTCTTCGATGTTGGTGATGACGGGCATCGGTGTCTCCATGAATTTGTGTGCATGGTAAGCGCTGCCCTGGCCGCCCGGTTTGAAATGTGGCGCGCGGCGTTTGAAATTAATTGAATCCCGGGCCTGCCAACCGAGCGCCGACGGCCAGGAAATCGGGCACCCCGAACACCCGTGGGCAGACCGCCACCGGCCCGCCGACTGCCGGCGCATTGCGTCGTTTCGGCGGTCGGCCCCGATGCTTTTCAGTTGGTGATGCCGGACCGCGACGGCACGGTCCCGGTGAACAGCTTCGCTCTCAGCCGAGCCGGATCGGAACGAAAATCTTCTCGTCACCGCGTTGAATCAACAAGGCGACCGACTTGTCCGACTTGGCCACCGCGGCACGCACCTGCTCGACATTCTTCACGCTGGTTCCGTTGACCGCTAGCAGCACATCGCCGGGCTCGACGCCAGCCGACGCGGCCGCGCCGGTCGAGTCTTCTATCAGCAAGCCGGCATCGACACCCGCGGCGCGCAGTTCTTCGGGTCGCAGCGCGCGCAGCGAGAGGCCCAGGCGTCCGCGCGGCGTGCCGACGTCGTCACCGGCGGCGACCCGGGTGGCCTTCTCCGACGCATTGCCCAGGCGCACCTCCAGTTGTTGCGCCGCTCCTTTGCGCCAGATGTCGAGTTGCAGTTTGTCGCCTGGTGCGGCCAGTCCGATCGCGGCTGGCAGGTCGCCGGACGAAACCACGGCGTGGCCACCCACCTTGCGGATCACGTCGCCGGCCTGCAGCCCGGCTTGGTCCGCCGGCCCACCCTTTTCGACTGCGGAGACGAGTGCGCCCTCGGGCTTGTCGAGCCGGAAGGAGTCGGCCAGGGCCTGGTTCACCTCCTGCACCATGACACCCATGCGCGCGTGTTCGACCTTGCCGTGGGCGACGATCTGGTCCTTGATCCGGAGCGCCAGGTCGATCGGGATCGCGAACGACAGGCCCTGGTAGCCACCGGTTCGGCTGTAGATTTGGGAGTTGATTCCCACCACTTCACCGCGCGAGTTGAACAGCGGGCCGCCTGAATTGCCCGGGTTCACGGCCACGTCGGTCTGGATGAACGGCACCGCGCTGTCGTCGGGCAACGACCGGCCCTTGGCGCTGACAACGCCTGCGGTCACGCTGTTTTCGAACCCGAACGGTGATCCGATCGCGAGCACCCATTCGCCCACCATCAGGTCGCCGGCTTTGCCCAGCGTCACGGTCGGCAGGTTGGTGGCCGCTATCTTGAGCACGGCGATATCGGTCTTGGGATCGGCGCCCAGCACCTTGGCGACGAACTCGCGCCGGTCGGTCAACTTGACGCTGACTTCCTGCGCGCCGCGTACCACATGCGCATTGGTCAGGATGATTCCGTCGGCACTGACGATGAAGCCCGAGCCTTGTCCACGGGTCGGTGTCTCGGTTGGTGCTCCCTGGGGCTGCCCCTGCTGGAAGCGGCGCATGAACTCGCGCAATGGGTCGTTGCCGAACGGCTCTTCGCGCTGGTCGCGGCCCGCCATCGGCGTGTCGTTGGAGGCCCTGGTGCTGCCGGTCACGCTGATGTTGACGACCGCGGGACCATATTGGGCCGTGATCTGCGCGAAGTCTGCGGGCGCGATTGGCGCCCTGGCCAGCGGCGCGGCAGATGGAGTGGCGGCTGGCGTGGCGACCGGCAGCGCAAGCGCTGCGCGGGTGTTCTGCAGCACCGACACGCTGGCGCCGCCGATGGCCCCGGCGGCGATGAGTGCCATGACCAGGCGGGTGCTCTTGAGGGAGAGGGTGTTCATGGGGTGTCCTTGGATGGAAGTAGGTGCAACCCCCCGAATATGCGGTCGTACCCTTAGGCCAGTCTTAAACCCCGCGTCAAAGCCGGCTTTTTCTGGCCTGCCGGAACTGGAACCACCACCAGCCCACGCCTGCCACAAGGATCACCACCAACACCAGTTCCTCGATGCGGCGGATGTCCTGGAAGATCAGTTCGAGCAGGTTGCCGAACTGGTAGCCGATCGAGCCGATCACGATGGCCCATACGGCGGCGCCCACGGCGTTGAGCACCGAAAACCGAAATGCGGGTACGTGCAAGGCGCCCATCACGATCGGGCTCGCCATGCGCAGGCCGTACCAGAACCGCATGCTCAGGATCAGGGGCGTATGGTATTTGTCGAGCAGGCCGCGGACCTTGGGCACGAGCGCCGCAAGGGACGGAAACCGGGCGAACAATTGCGCGCCGTAACGGCGTCCGAGCCAGTAGAACATCTGGTCGCCAAGGGTGCTCGCGAAAAACGCCAGCAACATCACCTCGGGCAGGCGCAGCAGACCCCGGTGCGCGGCAAAGCCGGCCAGCAGCAATACCGTCTCGCCTTCCAGCATCGCGCCTATGAAGACCGCCCAGTACCCGTACTCGGTTATCAGCGCGGTGATCGTCACGCCGCTTCCCTCCCGGCACCTGGCGTGTCGGCGTGCCCGACCTCGGGCGACCGTTCGTGCCGTGCGTCGTAACGGTTCTCGGCCTGTTTCAGATGGTCCATCAAGACGTGCGAAATCATGTTGATCCCGATGCCGGCCGACAACAGTGGAAGCAGATACAGCGCCATCGAAAGCTCCGGTCCGAACAGCTGGTCGTCGAGCAGCGAGGTGTTATGCCGCGCCAGCACGGCGATTTGCTGCAGCAGCACCACGTCGACCCCTGACAGCAACACCAGGAACAAGCCAAACCAGAGCACCGCGATGCGCGAGACGCGCGGCAAACGCATCAGGCCGGTGTAGAGAAGCACCGGGAAAATGACCGAACAAAGAACCAGCAGCCAGAATTGCAGTTCCAGAAAGATGCTGTCCTGCATGGCCGCCACCGATCAGTCTTTGGCCTGCGGGGGAAACAGCAATTCGACGTGCAGGCCGCCGAGCGTCGAGGAATCTCCCAGTCGCAGCGCGACATGGTGGCGCAGCGCAATGGCGCGGGCAATGGCCAGCCCGAGCCCGCTGCCACTCGGGCCGGCCGTATTGCCGCGAAAGAAGCGGTCGAAAACGCGCTCGCGTTCTGCGGCGGCGATACCGGGGCCGGAGTCGTCGATGGTCAGACTCGTGGCCCCGTCCTGATCGCGGATCTGGACGTCGATGCGGCCGTGCGGTGGTGTGTACTTGATGGCGTTTTCGAGCAGGTTGCGCAGCAGGACCAGCAGCGCGTCCGGGTCACCAAGGACCCGCGCAGGTGTCGAGGGCAACAAGCCCAGATCGGTCGACAGCGCCTGCGCCTGGGGCAACACGTCGGCGATCGCCTGCCGGACCAACTCCTGCAGGTCCAGGCGGCGCATGGCCAGGGTGGCTTCGCCAACCGCTTCCTGCCGCGCCAGGACCAGCAACTGGTTCATCAACCGGATCGCGCGCTCTATGCCGTGGTCCAGCCGCGCCGCTGCCTGTTCGCGCAGCAGCGGGTCGGTCGTGCGCCCCAGGGCCTGGGCCTGCAGCTTGAGTGCGGTCAGCGGCGAGCGCAATTCGTGCGCTGCGTTGGCGACGAAGGCCCGCTGCGCGTCGAAGGCGGTGTGCAGGCGTCCAAACAGAAGGTTGATTTCCTGCACCAGTGGCCGCACCTCGTCCGGCAGTCCATGTTCGGCCAACGGCGAGAGGTCGTCCGAGGCCCGAGCCGCCACCTGCCGGCGCGCGCGCTCGAGCGGGTCGAGGGAGCGCCGTATCACCCACCACAGGACCAGCATCAGCAGCGGAGCGACCACCGCCATCGGCAGCACGGCGCGGGCGGCGAGCGCACGGGCGCGCGATTCCCGCTCGTCCAGGTCCTGCGCGATCTGGATTGTCTGAAGCGGCGTTTGCACCGAATAGACACGATAGCGTGCGCCGTCGTGCGTGAGGTCGGAGAAACCCAGCACCGCGCGCGGGGGCAGGGTCTGGTGGGTCGACCGGAACAACTGCGAGACGTCGGTGCCCCAGATCTGTATCACATAGTCCACGTCGCGCTGTTCATCAGCTTCCAGCCCGGGGGCGGCCAGCGCCGGCCCGCCGCGCAAGACAAGTGCCATCTGCTGCAAGTGGTAGTCGAACATGCTGTCGGCCTGTTTCAAGGCGCCGCGGTAGGCGGAGACCGCCTGCAACAAGGTCGCCAGCAAAATCGCGGCCATGACCGAGCCCAGCAGTCGCCGGCGCAGGGAATGCGAATGCACCGGCCGCATCTATGCCCGTGGCAGCAGGTAACCCAGGCCGCGAACGGTCTGGATCACGCCGTTGCCAAGTTTTTTTCGCAGGCCGTGCACGTAGACCTCCACCGCATTGCTGCTGACTTCATCTTTCCAGCTGTAGAGTTTTTCCTCGATCTGCGCGCGCGAGAAGATCGCACCCGGGTGAGCCATCAGGACTTCCAGCACCGCCCATTCACGCGCGGAAAGGCCGATCGTCTCCGACGCGTTCGTGCCTGCCACCAAGCGCGTGACCCGGCGCTTGATCAGGTCCAGCCGCAGGCCCTGGATTTCGAGCACCGAGTCAGCCTGGCCGGCGCTGCGCCGGATCAGTGCCCGGATGCGCGCGATCAGTTCGTTCAGGTCGAAGGGCTTGGGCACATAGTCGTCGGCGCCGGCATTGAGGCCGGCGACACGGTCCCCGACCGCATCACGCGCCGTCACCACGAGCACCGGGGTCTTGTCCTTGCGCGCGCGTAACGCCTTGAGCACGTCCAGGCCGTCGCGTCGCGGCAGCCCGAGGTCGAGCAGCACCAGGTCGTAATGCTGGCTGCGCAGGGCAGTGTCGGCCATGGCGCCGTCCTTGACCCAGTCGACCGCGAAATGTTCGGCGCGCAACACGTCCAGAACGGTTTCGCCGATCATGGTGTCGTCTTCAACCAGCAGCAGTCGCACGGGGCAGATCCTTTGGAGCAACCCGGATTCTGGGCCGTCGCGCTTAACCGATTCTTAAGGGCTCAGGGCGGGTCCACGCCGAGCAGGTCCGCCAGGGCCCGTGTGTCCATCGAACCGCTGTGGACCACCATCTGACCGGTGCGCGCGTTCCTGGCCACGATATGCGGCACCGACTCGATGCCCAGGTTGTTGAACAGCGCGGTGTTGCCCTTGATCGCCTGCGCCACTTCGGGCGCCACGCTGGACGATGCCGATATGCCGCCCTGGCCGGCCAACAATGACTGCTCGTGCTCGGCCATGCGTTGCGCCGGATCGGCCGCGGACAACAGGGCGGCGCCCTGGGTCGAACTGGTGGCGTTGATGATGCCGACCGGTATCCAGACGAACTTGGCCTTTCTCTGCAGTGGCAGCGACGCCTGCCACAGGCGGGCGCAA
>JANLQZ010000663.1:0-1556 GCA_031368125.1 Betaproteobacteria bacterium | reverse complement strand
TTGGGCGCACTGTGTGGCGCGGATCGCGGCGCAGGTGCTCCGGTACCGGCCGCAGCTGATCGTGTGTCCGCATGCCAACGACGGCCATCCGGCGCATGTCGGGACCCACCTGCTGGTGATGGATGCCCTGCGCAGCCTGGGGCCCGATCTGCGGGTGCATCTGGCCTTGAGCGAATACTGGAACACCCAGTCCGCCCCCGGCCTGATGGTCGAGCTGCATCGGCAGCATGTTGGCACGCTGGTCGCCGCCCTGAGTCTGCATGCTGGCGAAGTGGCGCGTAATCCCTACCATCTGACGCTGCCGGCGTGGTTTATCGACGGCGTGCGACGCGGCGCCGAAAGGGTGCAGGCCCCCGGCAGCCAGGCGCCGGCATTTTGCTTCGCTGCGCTTTACGGATGGCAGCGCTGGGAATCGGGCAAGGCGGTACCGATGCCGGCCCGGGTGATCCCGGTCAGTCAGCTGCCGGGCGAGCTGTTCGGCTGAGCAGCACCGCGGCGCGCACCAATGCCAGCCGGTCGTTGCCAAAATACATGTCGTCTCCGACAAACATCGTGGGCGAGCCGAAGCCCCCACGGCGCACCAGTTCTTCTGTGTTGGCCTTGAGCTGGTCCTTGATGTCCGACCGGCCGATACCCGCCAACAAGGCGCTCGCGTCGACGGCACATCGCGCGCAGACCGCGGCCAGGACCGCGTCCTGCGAAATATCCTCGTCCCGACTCCAATACGCCTCGAACACGGCGCGCGCAAACGGCAGCAGCCGGCCCTGGGGTGCGAGCCACAGGCAGCCGCGCATGGCCTTGACGCTGTTGACCGGGAACACGCGCGGCGGCATCACGATCTTCAGGCCAGTGGCCCGGGCCCAGTCCTGCAGGTCCTTGTACATGTAGTTTTGTTTTGCCGGCACCGGGTTGTCGCGCTGCGCGTACACACTCGGGTTGACGCTGTTGAAGACGCCGCCCACCAGAATCGGCCGCCAGACAATCGGTTCGTCGATCTCCGCCGCGAGCCGCTGGATGTTGTGAAACGCCAGGTAGGTCCAGGGGCTGGAACAGTCGAAGAAGAATTCGATCATGTCGGTGCCCCGGGCGCGCGGGCCGCATGGCGCACGCTGTGTGCGGTTTGCCCGAACAGCGCCTTGCGCGCCTCTTCGGTCAGCCCCTTGGCACGCAATTCGCGGCCCAACTCCAGGCCGCGGCGCACGGCCGGCCGCTCGAACAGCTGGTTGTACCAGCGTTGTACATGGGGAAAGTCCTCCAGCGCCACCTGCTGCGCCTTGTGGGTGCGGATCCACGGGAATATCGCCATGTCGGCGATCGAATATTCCGGGCCCGCGACGTGGCCTTGGGTGTTGCCCAGTTGCGTATCCAGCACGCCGTACAGGCGGTCGACCTCCTTGCCGTAACGCTCCAGCGCGTAACCGATCTTTTGCGGGGCATACAGCAGGAAATGGCCGTTCTGGCCGGCCATCGGCCCCAGGCCGCCCATCTGCCACATCAGCCGCTTCATGCCCGCCGAGCTGCGCGCGCGGACCCAGGTGCTGCAGTGGCTGATGTGG
>JANLQZ010000619.1:0-19830 GCA_031368125.1 Betaproteobacteria bacterium | reverse complement strand
GGCGCCCGTCGATTGGGCAACCCTGTACGGGAGCAGCATGAAATCCGATGCCGAGCTGAAAGCCGACGTGACTTTCGAACTGGAATGGGACCCTGCCATCAACGCGACCAATGTCGGCGTCGCGGTCAAGGATGGCGTCGTGACGTTGAGCGGCCATCTCGACAGCTACGCCGAGAAGTACGACATCGAACGGGCCGTCACGCGCGTCGAGGGCGTGCGGGCGATCGCGATCGAACTCGACGTACGCCCGGAGTCGGGCCAGGGGCAGAGCGACGCGGACATTGCACTGGCAGCCGAAGCGGCATTCAAGTGGCATGCCCACGTGAGCGCCGAACGCATCCTGCTCAAGGTCGAAAAGGGCTGGGTGACGCTGACCGGTGCCGTCCAAAGCGAGGAACAGCGCAGCGCCGCCGAGGCGGCAGTACGCGCGCTGGACGGTGTGGCCGGCGTCACCAACCACATCGTCGTAGGTTGAATATCCCGGCGCAGGCCGGGATCCACGTTTGCGCGGGTTGGCGACTGCGCACTTGCGGAGCTTGGCGTTCGCGCTTGGTCGCGGCAAAGGCGCGTGCGCCCAGGCCGCAGCGCTTCACTGGTGCGGTCGATGCTGCGCCCGACTGACCTGCGATGCTCGGTCTTGCGGCCGCGTCGCGGAATTCGCTGCGTTCGCTGCGCTCTCTGCGCTCGGTCACCGGACATCATCCGTGCGATTCTCGATGGGCGGCAGCCACGGCATCTCAATTTGCAGGCGATGCGTGGCCGGCAAGGGGATGTGCCACTGGATTGGGACGAGCCGCGGAGGATGTTTGGATTTGCGGAGTGGGTGGGTGATCGGTCTATGAAACTCGCGAGGGATCGCTAGGAGCCCTGCACCGGGTCGCCAAAGCTTTGCTGCGAATAGCGGCAATGCAGCGATTGTGTCTCTCATGCAAGGCGGCCTTCCGGAAGTCGAATTGCGTTGATTGATTGCCGATCAGGAGTCTTTGGCAGCGGGCCGACTACGAAACTCGGCCAGCGACACGGTTGCTCGTCATGTCGAGCACCCAGCAGTTGTACGACGTGGCTCGAAAAACGTCGTGGGCCAGGATTTCGAATCCATACGATGCGACAACTACTTGAATGCTCGCTTCCGAAAGGACGGGTTGCGTTGCGCCACTCATGCCGGCGCGGGGCCCAACAGGTGCAGCGATACATAGGGCTGGTCGCCCTCAACCCAGCTATCGTGCGGCGTTGACGTGATGTAGAAGGCCTGGCCTGGCAGCAGGTCGAGCCGCTCGCCAGTTTCGTACAGCACCACCCCATGGCCCGAAATGACAACCCCGGTGTGCGGCGCATGGCAAAGCGCCGTGCCGACCAGTGCCGAGTTGTGTTCAGACCATTTCCATCCAGGCTGGTAGGTCGCGCGGCCAAGGCTGACGCCGGCCAGGTGGACGATCTCGAAGCGCCCGTGTGGGAAGGTCCGCACCTCATCGGGCTTGTCGAAATGCTTGAGAGTGGTGGCCTGCATGGACGGACTCCTTTGACAGCGGTGGATCATGCCGGGTTTATCGATCCGATTAAGCAGGTTCGCGATAGACGTCGGTACTCAGGTAGCGCAGCCCCGAGTCGCAAATGATGGTGACCACGTTTGCGCTCGGACCAAGGCTGCGCGCTACCCGGATCGCTGCCACCACGTTGGCTCCCGAGGAGGTGCCACCGAAGATACCTTCCTCGCGCGCCAGTCGCCGGGTCATTACCTTGGCATCCTGCGTCGTCACGGGCTGGATCTCGTTGACCAGGTCTGGACGCCACAGCGGCGGGATAAAGCCGATGCCGATGCCCTCGATCTTGTGCGAACCCGAGGGCCCACCCGACAGTACCGCGGATTCCGCCGGCTCGACAGCCACTACCCGGATTTTCGGATCATGCTGCCACAGCGCATGCGTCACACCATGGATCGAGTGCGCCGTGCTGACGGAGTGCACGAAAGCGGTCACCTCACCCCCGGTCTGGCGCCAGATTTCTTCGCCGAGCGGCAGGTATCCCTGCGTCGCATCATGGTTGTTGAGCTGATCGCAGTACCAGTGCCCAGGTCGGCGGCTGATATCGGCGGCCGTGTCGATCATGGCCCTGATCAGCGTCTCGGTGATCTGCTGGTTGTCGCTGGGCACGTCCGTAATGTGGGCACCGAAGGCTTGCATGGTGCGGCGCTTCTCCTCGCTGAAGGCGTCTGAAAAGACGATCTCTAAGCCATAGCCCTTGGCGGCACAAACCAACGCCAGCGAGATTCCCGTCGTGCCGGCCGTGTATTCGACCACTGTGCCGCTTGGCCGCAGGCGACCATCGGCTTCGGCATTTCGGATCGCCGCCGCGGCCATCCGGTCCTTCATACTGCCGGTCGGATTGGCCCATTCCAACTTGGCAAACACACGCCCGCATCCCGCCGGCACCACCTTGCGCAATTCAACCAGCGGCGTATTGCCGATGCTGCCAAGGACATTCTCGGTGACGAGTGGCATATGTACTCTCCATCGCGTGAAACGGGATCTCCGGCGACCCGAATCAGCATACACCACACACTTGCTTTTGTAGCCGATTGTCGCCACCGCGTCCCGGAATGCAGCTTCTTCGCTTGAGCGGGTCTCGGCGCCAGGCGTTTCGTTCGAGGGCCGACCGGCGCCGAACGATCCTGGACGGGCGGCAGCCGCGGCATCTGAATTTGCAGCATGCGACGCGCGGACGGCAGGGGGGGTGCCGCCGGATTGGGACGAGCAGCGGGGGAGGTTTGGATTTGCGGCGGTGGGTGGGTGGTCGGTCTATGAGACTCGCGAGGGATCGCTATGAGCCCCGTACGAGGTCACTACCGCATTGCCACGAATACCGGCAATGCAGGGGAAGCCGACGCAGGCGCCAGGCATCTTTCAGGTAGTCCAGTAGTTCGAGCTGGCCCGCCGGTCGTCAGGCGTTCATTGCGGACGCCTGAATGCCCAATGCGGGCAAATCGTCAGGGCGAACCCCGAAGTTCCTAGCCGATGCGGGGTGATACAAAGTCTGGCGCCATTTCAGATGAGCTGGCTTCCGCCGTCACGGCAGCAAGTGCCCGAATCGATCCATTGTCAGTGCCAAGGCCATAAGTCCAGAACCTGTCCGCCAATCGTGTGCGTTCCTGGTCAATGGTTTGTTTTCATTTGTACCGTGCCATCGACGTCAGTCCCATCCAATTGGGCCGCCATGGTCACGAAATCCGGCCGCTGCTGCAGCAACGTTACCAGAGGACATGACACCTGCCCGGATCGCGAATTGCAGGCGTGCAAGAGCTCGGTTAGCGCACGTTCGATGCTCTGCAAGTCAGCCAGTTTCTCGCGCACTCCCCTGAGCTTGTGTGCCGCCAACTGGCTGGCTTCCTCGCAGTGCGTCCCATCCTCCAACGTCAGATGGGGTCGGCGACCTCATCCAGACTGAATCCCAGGCGCTGCGCCGATTTGACGAACAGCACCCGTGATATGTCTGCGTCGCCATAGCGCCGAATACCGCCCAAAGGCTTGTCGGGTTCCGACAGCAAGCCCTTGCGCTGATAAAAGCGGATCGTCTCCACGTTGACACTGGCCGCCTCGGCAAATGCCCCGATGGTGAGATTACCTTGAATCGTTTGAGGGGTTTTCAAAATAGCGCTTGACTCCGTACATGACTACGGCCCTAGGCTTAATCCAATGGTTTGAAAAATGAAAGGAAAGGCGAATGTCTGAAACGCGAAACGGACGTGGAGCTCTCTTCACGGGAGGGGTTGCGGCGATCCTCGCATCCACCTGCTGCCTGGGTCCATTGGTGTTGATCAGTCTGGGCTTTGGCGGCGCCTGGATTGGCAACCTGACGGTACTGGAGCCCTACCGTCCGATTTTCATCGGAGCGGCATTGGTAGCCCTCTTTTTTGCCTGGAAGCGGATTTACCGGCCAGTCGAGAACTGTGAGCCGGGCGAGGTTTGTGCCGTACCGCA
Organism: Betaproteobacteria bacterium; assembly: GCA_031368125.1. Taxonomy (GTDB): domain Bacteria; phylum Pseudomonadota; class Gammaproteobacteria; order Burkholderiales; family Burkholderiaceae_C; genus CAISIP01. The sequence goes on along the minus strand of JANLQZ010000619.1, from coordinate 15,856 downwards.
AGTACGCACCGCATACAAATTGATCTTCTGGATCGTCGGCGCCCTGGTGCTGATCGCATTCAGCTTCCCGTACGTGCTGCCGTACTTCTATTGAACAGGAGTTTTACATGCAAAGTCCCGCTGTTTCCGTTTCGCTGGTGATCGTCACCGGCGTAGCAGTCCTGGTTTCGTTGATGGCGTTGGCCATGGCTGGATGCGGCTATGCCATGTCGTCGTTTTATTGACCCCATCCCAACCTGAAGGAGATGCTCATCATGCACATACAACTTTCCACCCGTACTCGCCGGCAGTTCTTTGCAGTTGCGTTGGCGGTCACCGCAGCGTCCACGTGGGCCGGGTCCAAGACCGTCACACTGGATGTGCCCGGCATGACCTGCGCGGCCTGTCCGATCACCGTCAAGATGTCGCTCACAAAAGTTGATGGCGTGAGCAAGGCTTTGGTGGTTTTTGACAAACGCGAAGCCGTTGTCACCTTTGACGACAGCAAGACCAATGTAGCGGCGCTGACCAAGGCGACGGCAGACGCCGGCTATCCGTCGACAGTCAAGAAGTAGGCATGCAGGATCCGAAGAAGCTTTTTCGCAACAGCGTGATCGGCACGGCCCTGGTGGCCCTGTGCTGTTTCACGCCTGTTCTGGTCGTCCTGTTGGGCGTTGTCGGCTTGTCCGCACTGGTCGGTTATCTCGACTATGTGTTGTTTCCTGCGCTGGCTCTTTTCATCGGCTTGACGATTTATGCCTATCAGCGCAAGCGCCGGGCAGACGCCCATCGCGAAGCACCAACAACGGGACGATGAAATGAACACGACTGAAATCGACATCGCAGGCATGACCTGCGCGTCCTGTGCAACGCATGTGCAACAAGCGCTGGAAGAGATTCCCGGTGTTCAGAAGGCCATGGTTTCCTACCCCGAAAGCAAGGCCAGGGTCACGTCAAGTCACACAGTGGACACCTCGATCATGTTGGGTGCGGTTACTGCGCTGGGATACCGGGGAACGTACAGCGAAAGCAGGGGGCCAGGGTCCGGACCTGCTGGTACCCCTGTCATGCCAGGCGGCGCGCTCGAGATTGCCATCATCGGCAGCGGTGGAGGCGCGATGGCGGCGGCACTCAAGGCGGTGGAGCGCGGTGCGCACGTCACGCTGATCGAACGCGGAACGATCGGAGGTACCTGCGTCAACATCGGATGTGTGCCGTCCAAGATCATGATCCAGGCCGCGCATGTCGCACACCTGCGCCGCGAAAGTCCTTTCGATGATGCTATCTCGGCGACCACGCCGGTGATCGACCGTGGCAAATTGATGGCACAGCAACAGGCCCGGGTCGACGAACTGCGCCAGCACAAGTATGTCGACATCCTCGACAGCAACCCGGCCATCACGGTGATCAAGGGCGAAGCCCGCTTCAAGGATGGGCAGTCACTGAACGTTGCGCTGGCCGATGGCGGGGAGCGAGAGGTGATGTTCGATCGCTGTCTGGTCGCCACCGGTGCCTCGGCGGCCATACCGGAAACGCCGGGACTGGCGGATACGCCCTATTGGACGTCGACCGAAGCGCTGGTCTGCGACGCCATTCCCCGCAGTCTGGCCGTCATCGGTTCCTCGGTCGTCGCGCTGGAATTGGCACAGGCCTTCGCCCGGTTAGGCAGCAAAGTGACCATACTTGCCCGCAATACTCTGTTTTCGCGCGAGGATCCTGCCATTGGCGAAGCTATCACGGCAACGTTTCGAGGTGAAGGCATTGACGTGCTTGAACATACGCAGGCACAAAGAGTTGATTACATCGAAGGCCAATTTACTCTCGCCACGACGCAAGGGGAACTCACTGCGGACAAGCTCCTGGTTGCCACCGGCCGTTCGCACAATACGGGCGGCTTGTCGCTCGATGCGGCAGGGGTGCGCAGTAATGCGCACGGCGCCATCGTCGTCGACAAGGGCATGCACACCAGCAATGCCAACGTGTTTGCCGCCGGCGACTGCACGGACCAGCCGCAGTTCGTCTATGTGGCGGCAGCTGCCGGAACACGTGCCGCGATCAACATGACCGGCGGCGACGCTGCATTGGATCTGCGCACGATGCCGGCCGTCGTGTTCACCGACCCGCAGGTCGCCACAGTGGGCGTCAGCGAAGCGCAGGCGCAAGCCGATGGCATCGAAACCGAAACCCGGCTGCTGACATTGGACAACGTGCCACGTGCGCTGGCCAATTTCGATATCCAGGGATTCATTAAACTGGTGATCGACGCGACCAGCAGGGAGGTCCTTGGTGTACAGGCCGTCGCGCCGCAGGCAGGCGAATTCATACAGACGGCGGCATTGGCGATACGTGCCCGCATGACCGTTGAAGAACTTGCCGACCAGCTGTTTCCGTATCTGACCATGGTCGAAGGGCTCAAGCTCGCGGCGCAGACCTTTTCCAAGGATGTGTCGCAGCTTTCCTGCTGCGCGGGGTGATGCCTGCCTCGCTGCTTGTTGGCCACAGTCTTTTCACAAGCGCCCTGAGCCAATCAACGCTGTCAGACCGGTACCTGATGAACACCAAGAACGATGGCAACAAGGCGCGTGGCGCCGTCGCCTACTTGCTGGGGGCCGTCGCCTTTCTGACGTGCCCGTGCCACTTGCCGGTCATGCTGGTTCTGCTTTCGGGTACAGCTGCGGGCGCGTTGATGGCCGAGAACATCGGGTTGTCGCTGATCGTGCTTCTGGTCCTGTTCATCTTTTCAGCGAGCGCAACGTGGCGCCTTGTCGCCCGACGTCGTTGACGCCGGAATCCAAAACGATGCGGGGAGTCGGATCAAGGTCGGCGGCAACAGAAATAGCAGTTCGAATTGTCCACGCCAATGATTCAATGCGCAGACCGGGAAGCGTTTTAGTCATGCATGAATCTGCAACCAATATCGACGATACAAGATGATGACAGCGACACCTTGGCAACCATTTGTGCCCTCGTTGGCGTTGCATGCGCTTGGCGACCATCACGAATCCAGCATCGCGCAAAAGAAGGTGCGAAACATTGCGGCCTTGTTCGTGGACATTGTCGGATGCACGCGGCAATGCGAGGATCTCGATGCGCAAGAAATGAACGAGGTCATTGAAACCTATTTTTCACAGTACCTCGATGCAGTGCGCAACTGCGACGGTGAGGTCACGGAATTTCTTGGCGACGGACTGCTGGCGCTTTTCGAAGGGGGAGAGCTTGCAACATCCATCTCGGCGGCGATCCGCGCAACAGAGCGAATTCGGGAATCGACAGCCTTGCTGAACGCCCAGAGATCACGGCTCAATGACCCTATCGAACTGCACATAGGGTTGAACGCCGGCCAGGCATTGACCGGCGTAGTTCGACTCAATGGACAAAGCGGCGAACGATGGTTCTACGCCGCTAATGGACCCGTGACCAACATCGCCGCGCACTTGTGTGCTCTCGCGCGCAGCGGACAGGCCCTGACGACGAGGGCTGTTGCTTCCATGATGCCAGGTGAATATACGTTCGCCCCCCTCGGACTGCAAAATCTCAAGAACGTGAGCAGGCCTGTTGATGTCGTGCAATTCAGTCTGCCGACTGCGAAATCGACCTGTTGATTCGGGCTTGGTGACGGTTTCCCAGGATTTGGCTCACCGCACCTCTGTCGATTTCTTGTCATATGCATGCGAGACATATCAGTCGGCGGACCAGATCAAGTCACCCCAACGCCCCGCAGCGTCCACTGCGCGCGTCGTCTATAACTTTGGCGATTGCGAGGCGTGTGTTGAGGCGAGGCGCCAGTTGTCATCCCGGCCAAGGTTGTCATCCCAGTGGAAATTGTCATCCCGGCGCAGGCCGGGATCCACGTTTGCGCGGGTTGGCGACTGCGCACTTGCGGCGCTTGGCGTTCAAGCTTGGTCGCAGCAAAGTCGCGTGCGCCCAGGCCGCAGCGCTTCACTGGTGCGGTCGGTGCTGCGCCCGACTGCCCCAGTGTGAGCCCACGCCGGGCAGCGGCTGGCGCGGCGCGGGGAGGCCGAGATCCCGGCAGGACGAGTGACGCCACGCGCAACTGTGGATCCCGGCCTGCGCCGGGATGACAGCCTTGGCGGGAAGTCAGCCTTTGGCCAGGCAGCGCCTGGCGCGGCGCCGGGAGGCCGAGATCCAAGCTCGGCTTGCGACGACACACGCAACCGTGGATCCCGGCCTGCGCCGGGATGACGGCCTTGGCTGGGATGACAACCTTGGCACGGATGAGGTCCTTAGGCGCGATGGCGAACGAACTCAGCGCGCGGCGAGCGGCCACCTAAAGCCCCTGAATCCGTCGTGGGTTATGGGCCACGCGCAATGCACTCGCCCGGCTTGAATGGGACGCTCAAGATGGCGGCAAAGCGCCAGCTCGCGGCATGGCGCCACTTGCCGGCAAGGCGCCACGTGCCGGCGAGGCGTTACCTGGCTGGCCAGACGCCTTCCGGATTGAGCCTGCGCAACCGCAAAATTGCGAAGCGCGGCAGGCTTGGAACTATGGATCACCAAACGGGCCTAACCGGTGTCGCCCATAGTCACAATTCGGAGGATTTCAATTGCAGCAGGCCAAGCTTTCATCCCATCTGGCCGCCCCGGTCGATCGCGAGTGGGCGGCGCAACTGCCTTTTCTGGTCGAACTCGGCCCCTATCGCCTGTCGGTTGAGTTGCGCCAGGCCGCAACCATGCTCGACCGGCGACGGCTTGCCTGCGTGAATGTCGAGGACAGCCGCATCGAACTGCGCCAGGACCTGCGCGGGATGCGGCTCGCCCAGGCGTTTCTGGCGTGCCTGATCCGGCTGTGCCATTTCAGCAAGGGCTGCCAGCAGGGCTGCGTCGAAGAAGCCTATACCCACAGCTTCGCCACCGGCATGGTCGAGTTCGCGCTGCGCAATCCGCGCGCCTGGTTGTGGTTCAACCTGTTGCTCAGCGAGCACTTGCCGGGCCGGGTGCAATACGACCGGGTGCTGCGCGGCGCGGTCGCCCGGGCGCCCGCGATGCCCAAGCGGATCCTGGTGGCCGGCAAGCCGGTCACGCTGCGCCATATCTCGAAGGCGCAGACCGGCAACGCGTTCGGCTGGTACGACTTCGAGCGGCGCGAGGTGCAGCTCTATGTGGGCCTCTGCGGAACCAACCTGCCGATCGTGGCATTGCACGAGATCACGCACGCCGTGCACCATGCCTACGAACTCAAGCCACGCGACACGCACCGGAACTACCAGCGCACCCAGTTGCAGGGATGGATGGGCATCCTGCGCGAGAACCCGGGCGCCTGGCGCTGGCTGGTCTGGCTGATGCGCGATCCTGCGCAGGCCGCCCGCCCGCAGGGTTGATCGCGCTCAACCGGCAAACCGCGCCGGCTCCTACGATGCACCCATTACCCACAGGAGAAGCCGAATGGTTCAAGCGCATGCACACCTTGGTTATGCACCGCGTGGCGTCGGGCTTCTGTATGCGACGTTGTGGTTCTCGCAGGCACGCGACATCTTCGGCTGGTTCATCGGGGCGATCGACGGCGAGCACCTTGGCGCCTATTTCATGCTGCAGGACTACTACGCGAACGAACGCACGCGGCTGCTGCGGTCGGTCCAGGACGACATCTACGGGCCATGGGTGGAACGCAGCGCGGGCGCGGACCTGCCGCTTGCGCACCCGCCCCCCGTGCCGGAGCCGCTGTGCCATGAACTGGTGCGGCTGCAGGACCAGTTCATCCGCCACTGGCTGTTCTTCGGCGACGATCCGTCGCAGCTCGCCCAGGCCAAGGCCCTGGAAGCACGCGAGTTGCCGGTGCGCGGCGTCAACATCCGGCCCACCCGGCTGGGCAAGCTGCACACCGCCGCCGCAGTCTGGCACTACGACGCTCCCGGCGCCGACAAACGCGTGCTGATCGAACTCTCGAAACACTGGCCGCTCGACTACCGGGTCGAGTACTAGGCCCAATACTGTTCAGTTTGTCATGCCGGACATGATCCGTCATCCATGGATCGCGGGTGCTGAAACCCCGGACCCGATCCGGGGCCGCAATGACATGGGTAAAGCGAACAGTATTGGTACCAGGCCAGACCCCCAGACGCGCGCGCGGGGCCTACTTCACCAGCAGCACCGGCACGTCGGCAAGATGGAGCGCGCGCTGGGCCACCGACCCCAGGAACAGGGTGCCCAACGGCCCTCGGCCATGGGTGCCCATGGCGATCCGGTCAACCGCGTGCGCATGCGGCACGCGCACTATTTCCGCCGCCGCGATGCCTTGCGCCGCCTGGCCCGACACCCGTTGCAGGCCGCAGCTGCGCGCATGCGCCAACGCGGCGTGCAGCACGGCTTCCTGCCGCTGGCGCTGTGCCTGCTCGATCGACTCGTGGTCGAATGGCGGCAGTTCGCCGTAATAGGCCGGTCCTTTGCGCACATTGAGCAGCACGGCCTGCAACCCGATGGTCTGTTGCGCCAGCCGCGCCACCGCCTCGATCGCACGCAGGCAATCGGCCGAACCGTCCACCGCTATCAGCAGCTTGAGCATTTGATTGCCTTCAATAGATCGTGTCGGGCGTGTCGCGGCTCTCGGAGTCGCGCGGCATGCGTTGTCCGAGCATCTCGGGCGTCACCAGCGTCACCCCTTTTTCGGTCACCACGAAGCGGCGCCGGTCCGCGGCCGGATCGACGCCCACCTGCAGGCCGTCGGGCACTACACAGTGCTTGTCGATGATCGTGCGGCGCAGCACCACATCGCGGCCCACCACTACGTTGGGCAGCAGCAGCGAATCGGTCACTTCACTGCCCTCGCCGACCCGCACCTTCGAAAACAGCAGCGAGCGCCGCACCGTGGCGCCGCTGACGATGCAACCGCTGGAGACCAGCGAATCGATCGCCATGCCGCGACGCCATGCATCGTCGAAGACGAACTTGGCCGGCGCAAGCTGGTGCTGCAGGCTGCGGATCGGCCACGCGTCGTCGTACAGGTTCAACTCCGGCAGCGGCCGGGTCAGGTCCATGTTGGCCTCCCAGTAGGCGTCCAGGGTGCCGACATCGCGCCAGTAGGGCCGGGCGTCGATCATGTTGACGCAGCTTTCGGCGAAGTCGTGTGCATAGACACCGGCGCTTGACAACAGTCCCGGAATGATGTCGCGCCCGAAGTCGTGTGATGAAGCCGGGTCGGCGGCATCACGGCGCAGCTCGCGGTCGAGGAAGGCAGCGCTGAACACGTAGATGCCCATGCTGGCCAACGCCATTCCAGGCCGTCCGGGTATCTCCGGCGGACGCGCGGGCTTTTCCACGAAGGCGCTGACCCGCCGGTCGGCTTCGACGCGCATCACGCCGAACTCGCAGGCCTGCTCCACGGGCACCTCGATACAGGCGACGGTGACATCGGCGCCGCGCTGCGCATGGTCGGCAATGATGTGGCGGTAGTCCATCTTGTAGACATGGTCACCGGCCAGCACCAGCACGAAGCGCGGGTTGGCCTCGCGCAACAGGCCCAGGTTCTGGTACACGGCGTTGGCGGTTCCGCTGTACCAGCCCTCGTCGATCTGCTGCTGCGCCGGCACGACGTCGATGAACTCGCCCAGGCTCGCGTCCAGGAACCCCCAGCCGCGCCCCACGTGGCGGATCAGGCTCTGCGCCTTGTACTGGGTCAGCACGCCAATGCGCCGGATGCCCGAATTGATGCAGTTGCTCAGCGCAAAATCAATCACCTTGAGCTTGCCCGCGAAGGGCACCGCCGGCTTGGCGCGCCGCTCGGTCAGCTGCTTGAGGCGCGAACCGCGCCCGCCGGCCAGCACGATCGCCAGGCTCGACTGCACCAGGTGATCGGGTGCGATGGCACGCCGCTCGGCGCCGCGCGGCGGGTTCGTCACCCTCGCCACGTTGGAATCCTGCATCGATCGTCTCCTTGCCGAGCCCGGATCACTGGAACCGCCGGCTGGCAAGGTGGCTCTCGAACCAGGCAGCGGCGATCTCGGCGACGCAATCGAGCGCGCCGGGTTCCTCGAACAGGTGGGTTGCACCCGGGACCACTTCGAGGCGCCTGGTACAGGTGAGCAATCGCAACGCAGCGCGGTTGAGCGCCAGCACCTCCTGGTCGGCGCTGCCGACAATCAGCAACGTGGGTGAATCCACGCGCGCCAGGCAATCGGCGGCGAGATCCGGACGGCCACCACGCGAAACCACGGCCGCGACGCTGCCCGGCCGCGCGGCCGCCGCCACCAGGGCCGCTGCAGCCCCGGTGCTGGCGCCACACAGGCCCAGCGGCAGACCCGACAACGCGGACTGATTCGAAGCCCAAACCAACGCCATCCCGACCCGGGCACCCAGCAGCGCGATGTCGAACACATTGCGCCGGTCGGTGGCTTCGTCCGGGCTCAGCAGGTCGAACAACAACGTCCCCAGGTGATGCCGGTGCAGCACCTCCGCCACATGTCGATTGCGTGCGCTTTGCCGGCTGCTTCCGCTGCCGTGCGCGAACAGCACCAGTGCCGCGGCATCGTGCGGCAGATCGAGGTCGCCAGGCAACGCCAGTGGGCCCACCGACACCTGCTCCACCTGACTCGCATGCCCCATGGTCTTCACCCCGCCCTGTTGATCGAACCGCGCGCCGGTGCCACGCTAGAACTCCGGACCCTGCGCGCCCGGCACGCCCTGCGCGGCTGGCGCCTTGGGCGGCGGGGCGTTGGCAATCAGGCAGTCGGTGGTCAGGATCAGGCTGGCGATCGAACTCGCGTTCTGCAGCGCCAGGCGGGTCACCTTGGCCGGGTCGATGACACCCATCTGCAGCAGTTCGCCGTATTCGCGTGTGGCGGCGTTGTAGCCGAACGCGCGGTCGTCTTCGAGCACCGCGCTCCGGCGCTCGGCGTTGTTGATGAAAGTCGGCGACGGGAAGCCGCGATCGAACTGCATGCCTTCGACCACCTCGAGTTCGCTGGCCAGGCCGGAGGCGTCCCCGATCGAGATCGCGCCGCCGCGGCGGATGTTGTCGCGCGCTTCTTCACGAAAAATGAGCTGCTTGGCCGCCATCGAAGTATCCCCCGCTGTTACCGGATGCCATGGTCGCGCACCTGCGCGTCGCGCGATTGAGCGAGCGCAAGCATCGTCGCCGTCGCCACGGCGCGCGATCGCTAGAATGGTTTTGCCGCTACGAACTGCAGCCGCGCCTGCCAGCAGGTCCGCATCCGTTCGCGGGCTGGTTCGGCAAGTTCTGCCCGGGCCGTCAACGGCTGTGGCGCGCTGCCTGCGAGCAGGCTAGAAGAGGGACCAGCATGGCAACCAGAAATAGCCCGGATCGGGCCGGGGCCTACAAGTCGCCGGCACCGCCGTACGCTGCTGCCGACACCTGCATGGCCGTGCTGGCGGTTCAGGACCACAGCCATGGTCCGCACAAGGCCGGTGCGCCATGAAACAGCCGCCGCAGCGCCCGGGTGCCCGAACTGCGCCGCCGCGCTCCGGTTACAAAGCGCTGGCGGGGGACTTGCGGTCGGCTGCGGCGCGCCCGGAACCTGCGCCCGACCAGCTGCATGAACTGCAGGTGCACCAGCTCGAGCTCCAGATGCAGAACGAGGAACTGCGCCGCGCACAGCTGGCGCTCGAAGCCGCGCGCGACCGTTACCTGGACTTGTACGACTTTGCACCCGTGGGTTACCTGAGCCTGGACTCTCAGGGTGTGATCACCGAGGCCAACCTGACAGCCGCAGCCCTGCTCGGCGCGGACCGGGGGTCGTTGAAAGGCACCGATTTCGCGGCCTGTGCAACGTCCGCAGGCAGTGACCGATGGCACCTGTACGCCATGGCCTTGGCGCGGCACGGTGCGCCAGCAAGCATCGAGCTGGCGCTGCGGGGCCCCGGTGGGCGCGAATTTCATGGCCGGATCGACGGCGTGCGCGTGAGGACGCAGGATACCGCGCCGATGCTGCGGATCACGCTGACCGACATCACGCAGCGCAAGCTGGTCGAGGCCGAGCTGCGCCTGGCGGCGACCGCGTTCGAGGCCCAGGAAGGCATCATGATCACGGACGCCTACGGTGTCATTGAACGCGTCAACCGGGCATTCACCGAAATCACCGGTTACGAAGCGGCGCAGGCGGTGGGCCAGACCCCGCGGCTGTTGTACTCCGGTCGCCACGACGCCGCGTTCTACACCGAGATGTGGAGCACCTTGCGCAGCACCGGCGCCTGGCAGGGCGAACTGTGGAACCGGCGCAAGAACGGCGAAATCTACCCGCAATGGCTGACCATCACGGCCGTACGCGACGACGATCCGCAATTGACGCGTTACGTGGGCACGATGCAGGACATCTCGCGGCGCAAGGCCCGCGAGGAGGAAATCTCGCAACTCGCCTTCTTCGACCCGCTCACCGGCCTTCCCAACCGGCGCCTGATGAAGGACCGGCTACAGCAGGCGCTGGCGATCAGTGCCCGCTCGGGCCGCGAGGGCGCCTTGATGTTCATCGACCTGGACAACTTCAAGCGCGTCAACGACACGCTGGGCCACGACAAGGGGGACATCCTGCTGCAGCAGGTGGCGCAGCGGCTCACGGCCTGCGTGCGCGAAGGCGACACGGTGGCGCGGCTCGGCGGCGACGAATTCGTCGTGATGCTGGCGGCCGACCTGAGCATCGCCCCGACCGAGGCCGCCGCACAGGCCCGGGCGGTCGGCGAGAAGATCCTCGCGGCGCTGCACCGGCCCTACGCCATTGCCGGACGCGAGCAGCCAGGCAGCGCCAGCATCGGCATCGCGCTTTTCAGCGACCACCTGCGCACCGTGGATGAGCTGCTCACGCACGCGGACCAAGCCATGTACCAGGCCAAGGCGGGCGGGCGCAATACCTTGCGTTTCTTCGACTCGGCGGCGCAGAATTTCGCCCAGCAGCGTGCCACGCTCGAAAGCGAGATGCGCCAGGCCCTGCAGCTGCGCGAATTCGTGCTGTACTACCAGCCCGCGTTCGACCGCCAGCTGCGCTTGCGGGGCGCCGAGGCGCTGCTGCGCTGGCAACATCCGGTGCGCGGCCTGGTCGAGCCCGACGCATTCATCACGGTGGCCGAGGAGGCCGGCCTGATCCAGGGCATCGGGCAGTGGGTGCTCGAATCCGTGTGCGCGCAGCTGGCGCTCTGGGCCGGCGACCCGGACCTGGCGGGGCTTCGGGTTTCGGTCAACATCAGCGCGCTGCAGCTGCGCGACCGGCGTTTCGTGCCGCAGGTGCTGGAGGTGCTCGACCGCACCGGCGCAGTGCCCCGACGGCTGCAGCTCGAACTCACCGAAAGCATGATGCTGGACGACCTCGACGGCACCATCGCCAAGATGCTGGCGCTAAAAGAGCACGGCGTCGGTTTCTCGCTGGACGACTTCGGCACCGGTTATGCATCCTTGTCGCACCTCAAGCACCTGCCGCTGGACCAGCTCAAGATCGACCGCTCGTTCGTACAGGACCTGCTGACCAACCCGCGTGACGCGGCCATCGCGCGCACGATCGTGGACCTGGGCCACAGCCTCGGTCTGACGGTGATCGCCGAAGGGGTGGAAACCGAGGCGCAGCGCGACATGCTGGCAGGATTCGGCTGCCACGTCTTCCAGGGCCACCTGTTTGGCACGCCCCGGCCGGTCGAAGCCCTGGTCCACATGGCGCGCCAGCAGCCCCGCAGCGCACCCGGTGCCGGGCCGGAGCAATCCGCCGCTGGCGAATGAGCCTGCGCCGCCATCGCGCACCGCCCGGTTCTCGTCGAGGATCGCCGTGGCGCGCTGCAAGCCAGCCATCACGATGCCACGCAACGCTTCGTCGATGCGCTGGAGCGTGGCCTCCGACACCACCCTGCCCGGCGCTGCGAGGCCGGTGTGCAAGTCGAGCATCTGCTGGCGTTGCGGCTCCAGGGCGACATATCCCAGGTCCTCGTCCATGCCGCAACGCGTGACCATCTCGCGCACGATATCGGTGGCCTTGGCCAGGTCATCGGCCGCGCCACTGGACGACAACCCGAACACCGGCATCTCGGCCGCGCGCCCGCCCAGCAGCACGGCGATCTTCTGCTCCAGTTCGGGGCGGGTCACCAGGTAGCGGTCCTCGGTCGAGCGCTGGATCGTGCAGCCCAGCGCGCCGATGCCGCGCGGGATGACCGATGCGCAGACCGCATCACTGCATGTGCATGCCTTCCAGAAAATCGCCCATGCCCTCGATGTGCGCCGCCGGCGGAAGGTGTTTTCGGTCGACGGCGAAGGTGGCGATCGGCCGCTTGCCGCAGGCACGCCCCAGCGCCGCAAACACGCGTTCGTCGTTGGAGCCGCCCTCGGCGCAAAAGAACGCGACCTGCTTGAATCGCCCGCCAAACTGCTGCAGGTACGACCGCACCGGCGGCGCCAGGCCCAGCTTCCAGACCGGCGCCCCGAAGATGACGAGGTCGTAACGCGCCGGGTTGAACGTCGGGTGGTGGAGCGGCGGCGCGGCGCGCACGAGCGCGTGCCAGTCCGATTGCCATCTGGCGCGCCAGCCATCGTGCTCGTGCAACTCCCGGATCACGTCCAGGTCGGCATTGCAGCGTCTGGCGATTTCCCTTGCCAGGCGGCTGGACTGCCCGTTGCGGGAGAAAGAGACCACCAGCGTTTTTTTAGGTTCTTGTGAATACCCTGGCAACTTGCTCGATCCGCGCGTCGAGGCGCCACCCCGACGCAACAGTCTTTCGACAACACGGACGCGCCGGCTTGCGTTCACGCAACGCGACGCGCCAGCCCCAGTGCCCGCGACGGCGACCCGTCGACCGTCCACTGCCTTAGCGGCGCGGTACCGCGTGGTGCGCCGGGTCGACATCCTGTGCCAGGGTTATCACAGACGCCACCTGTTGACGGAACAGCTGCAGGCGCCGGTCGATTTCGCCCAGGAACGAGACCGACTCGGTCGCGAGCGCGCCCGCACGGTCCAGCATTTCGGCAACCGACCGAAGCATCGCCTCATTGGATCGCTGTGACCCGAGACCGGAGCGGACGGCCACGGGCGACAAGTCCATGGGGTCAAGCAGCCTGATCGCCCGGCGCAACAACCATCCAATCAGCAGGGTCATGTCGGCCGTCAGCCAGTCCTTGGCGATGACGCGGTGACCTTCGTCGAGGATCGAAGCGCATCGCGGTGCCGGCCGTCGTGGGCCAAACCTATGCATTCGAAATCAGCATCGCCGACCCCCTGGCTGCAGGCCACGCGACCGACCGAATCGGCGACGCAGCGCCTCGACCGCATGCTGCATGCCAGCGTCGCACCTTTTACCCATGGCCTGTCCCCGGTATCGCTGGCGTTGGCTTGTGCCGACTGGGCCTGGCACCTGGGCGTGTCGCCGGGGCGCCAACTGGAGTTGCTCACGCTGGCAACCGAACTGGGCACCAACATCCTGCAAGGGCAAGACACGCCGGGCGCTGCAACCGGGGCCGCCGCCGAGGATCCGCGTTACCGCCACGCGGCGTGGGACACCTGGCCTTTCAACGTGATGCGCAACTCCTTTCACAACGCCGAAGCGTTTTGGCGCGAAGCTGCGCGGGTACCAGGCATGACGGCCCACCATGGCGCGTTGGCCGAGTTCTTCGCCCGCCAATGGCTTGGGGTGCTGGCCCCGGCCAACTGGCTGCCCACCAACCCGGTGGTGCTGCAGGAAACGGCGCGCACGGGGGGCGCCAACCTGTTGCAGGGCGCCCGCAACCTGGTCGAAGACATGTCGGCCCTGGTGACCGGGGCGGACGACCCGACGCAACAGCGCTTCGTGGTCGGGCGCAACGTGGCTGTGACACCGGGCAAGGTGGTGTTCCAGAACCGGCTGATAGAACTGATCCGCTACGACGCCCAGACCACGACCGTGTTTCCCGAACCGGTACTGATCGTTCCGTCGTGGATCATGAAGTACTACCTCCTGGACCTGTCGCCGCATGACTCGATGGTGCGTTACCTGGTCGGGCACGGACACACGGACTACATGCTGTCGTGGCTCAACCCGGACAGCGCCGACCATGACCTGTCGATGGACGACTACCTGAAGCTGGGCGTGTTCGACGCGCTGCAGGCGGTCGGGGCGCTGCAGGCCAGCGGCCACGCCGTGCATGCCGTCGGGTATTGCCTCGGCGGGACCCTGCTGGCGATCGCTGCCGCGGCCGCGGCGCGCCCGGGCGGGCTGGCCGGCGCCGGGGCCCTGCCCCCGCTCAAGACCATCACGCTGCTGGCGGCACAGACGGATTTCTCGGAGCCAGGTGAACTGGGGTTGTTCATCGACGAGGGCCAGATCGGTTTTCTGGACAACATCACGCGCGGCAAGGGTTACCTCAGCGGCGGCCAGATGGCGGGTTCATTCCAGTTCCTGCATTCGCGCGACCTGGTCTGGACCCGGCAGATGCGTGAATACCTGATGGGCGAACGCGAGCAACCCACCGACCTGATGGCCTGGAACGCGGACACCACCCGCATGCCGGCGCGCATGCACCACGAATACCTGACGTCGCTCTACCTGCACAACGCGCTGGCCACCAACTCCTACCAGGTGCAAGGCCGCGCGGTCGCGCTGGACGATATTGCCGCGCCGGTGTTCCTTGTGGGCACCCAGCGCGACCACATCTCGCCCTGGCGCTCGGTCTACAAGCTGCACCGACTCGCCGATGCCGAAATCTGCTTCGTCCTGACCAGCGGTGGCCACAATGCGGGCATCGTCTCCGAGCCGGGCCATGCGGGGCGCAGCTACCAGATCGGCACACGCCCCGAACACGGCGGCTGGGTGCCGCCCGAGCAGTGGGTGGCCGAGACACCTTCGGTCGGGGGCTCGTGGTGGCCGGCGTGGCACCGTTGGTTGTCCAGGCATTCCTCGCGCCGGCGGTCCGCACAAGCCACGCCACCGGGAGCGGTGCTGCGCGACGCGCCGGGTGACTACGTGCGACGCCGCTTCCAGGATTGACAGCGGGCGCCGGTGCCGTGTATTTCCTCCACAATGGCGTCCATGGAAAAAACCCACCACCTGACCGAACGCCGCCTTGCCGATGCCTGGGCCGAACTGCAAAACTACGCCGACCAGGGCAACCCGCTGCAGGCCGACGCCTACCGGCTGGCGTTCGCCGACCCGGAGTTCCTGCTGCGCCGCGAGACCCGTGGCATCCGGTTTCAGTTGGAGTTGCTCAAGCCCGACCTCGACCAGACCGACCAGGGCATCGAAAACACCGTGGTGGTTTTTGGCAGCGCGCGGTTCCCCGCCCCGGAACATGCGAAACAGGAACTGGAGAACGCGCAGGCCAGCGGGGATCCCCTGGCGCTGAAGGTGGCGCAGCGGCGCGTGCGCAACGCACGTTATTACGACCAGGCGCGCCAGTTCGCCCAACTGGTGGCCACCTACAGCGCCGACAAGCCGGCCGCCGAGCGGCTGTTCATCGCCACCGGCGGCGGCCCCGGCATCATGGAGGCCGCCAACCGGGGAGCCCACGAGATGGGCGCCCCCAATGTGGGCCTGAACATCGCGCTGCCGCATGAACAAAAGGCCAACCCGTACGTCACGCCCTCGCTGAGCTTCAAGTTCCACTACTTCGCACTGCGCAAGATGCACTTCATGATGCGGGCCAAGGCGCTGGTGGCGTTCCCGGGCGGTTTTGGAACACTCGACGAACTGTTCGAGGTGATCACGCTGGTGCAGACCGGCAAGGCCAAGCCGGTACCGATCGTCCTGTTTGGTTCCGACTACTGGAGGCGCCTGTGCAACATGGACATGCTGGTCGAGGAAGGCGCCGTCTCGCCTGAAGACCTGAAGCTCTTCACCTACGTGGACGACCCGCAGGCGGCGTGGGAGGCTATCCGCTCCTTCTATCGGCTTTGACCGCCCCGGCGCCAGCATGGCCCGCCGGTTGAAGCGGCCGCAGCAGCCAGGCCGGGCGCGCGCCCAGCCCGAC